>WUAJ01000085.1 GCA_009827215.1 Phycisphaeraceae bacterium | reverse complement strand
CACGCGAGTATGGGGGTTCCGGACTCGGACTCAGGATCTCTTCAACACTCGCAAAGATGCTCGGCGGCACAATTCAAGTGGAGTCCGAGCTTGGGTTCGGATCGCGCTTCTGGTTCACAGTGAATCCAGGCAAAATCGATACGGCCAATATGGTTGGCACCCAAGAGTATCATGATCTCAAAGTAACCATGATGAACTCGGTCACGAGCAAACAATCAGCACAAACACTCATGCTTAATGGATTCAAAGTTCTCCTCGTCGAAGATGGTCCGGACAACCAGACACTTATCTTGCACCATCTCCAGCGTGCTGGCGCCATTGTTGAAATCGCCGAGAACGGCAAAGTCTGTCTCGACATGCTGACTGACTCATCTGATTATGATCTGGTGCTCATGGATATGCAGATGCCAGTGCTCGATGGATACGAGACCACCAAGCAAATCCGTGCACGCGGACTCACACTGCCAATCGTCGCATTGACGGCGCACGCGATGACCAGTGATCGCGAGAACTGCCTCGCCGTGGGTTGTGATGAATATCACGCGAAACCGATCAAGAAAGCCGAGCTGATCGAACTCTGTAAGGAACTCATCAATCAGCGCCATCAAAGCAGCGATCACGACCCAATGGCGGCGTGAGGATCTTTAGAACCACCCTCCAAGAACACACACAGCTCCGCAAGATGCGGAGCTGTGGAATCTTTCGAATAACGGAGCGAGAGGGATTCGAACCCTCGGTACGGGTTTACCCCGTACACCGGATTAGCAATCCGGCCCCTTCAGCCTCTCGGGCACCGCTCCAATACCAACCATTAATCCTGGCTCGTAGCCCGTTAGCGTAGTCACGCGACGAGCAATGAACAAGGGATCTGAGCCGTATGACCCAGAATCCCTTGTACAAGCAGCAATGCATCGACCAAGCACCCCGCTACCCACCTACGGGGTGCTCGATCAATACGAAACTCATTGATAGGTATTCAGATGACCTATCCAAAAACAGACTCAATCCGCACCCTCACCACCTGGGTTCTCGGATTCGAGCATATTGCGGAGGTACTTGTTTTCGCGGCGTGTCGCTTCAAGATCAAACACGAGGTATTTGACGCTCAGACGCAGATGATCGAGCGATTCTTGGAGCTCCGAAATAGTCTTCTTCATGCGTTGGTGACGGCTCTGTGTTTCAGCAGCGAGCTTCGCGAGCTTTGGACGCTGATCCTCTGGGAGGGAATCGATCTGTCCGAGGAGGGTTGCAAGACGGGATTGGAACTCATTCTCTGTCATGACATGTCCTTTCTTCGTATGACGCCGACGATCCGTCGACGCCATACCAGTTGCACAGGCGCGGCCAAAGACTGCGCCAGAGCGTGCCGAAAAACGCAGACACGCAAAGCGTCCGAAAATATCCCCTCCTGGGATCAAACCAATCCGTTTTTGTCATCCATGGAGATTCTGAGACCGGCTGCGTCCTTCGCCGCCAGGGGTCTCAACAGGTCCGGCTGTGCCGGGTGTTGCCCAGAATCAACGCGAGCGGTGGAGCCGCTGCAACGCGTGTTGCCCCTCAATCGGAGCAGAATCCCTGATCTGGACCAGCTCTGCAGCAGGCACATCCCGGGCTTCCCGGACCATCTTACCGAGATGCTTCCAAAGAATCTTCTCGAAGAACCCAAAGAATTCTTCCAGCTCAGGGCGTGTGAACCGTGAGAGCGGATCGCTGAGCCCGCTCTGCATCACCGCCCACTCAATCAGGGGGGCTCCGGAGTTCGTGAAACGGTAGAGCGACAGTGTCGATCGGAGCCGCTGCGCCGGAGTCGCGAACGGATCACGCGCGGCTTCAGGAATCCGCGTCATGATGTCCTGAACCTCGCGAGCGCTCGCTTTGAGGATCGGATTCTCAAGCCCATCGAGTTTCGCTGATGTGGACTCTTTCTCTGGGACCGTCCCCACTCGATTCCCGGCTGGCTCGATTTTCGCGAACGCCGTCGAAACAGTCTTGAGTCCCGCTCGATCAAAGCGGATGACCAATCGCTGGCAGGGCTGTCCTTCATGCTCGCCCATGGACGAGGTCGAGACAATCCCCACCCCCCACTCGGGTTTGGACGCATGGACCACGCGATCACCCATCTGGAACTTCTGGATTTGGGTCGGATTCATTGGATTCAACAGATTCCCTTCTGACAGGGGTTCAAACGGCTGCCCCTGAGCGATCGGGAGCGGATTTTGTACATCAGATGCCCCAAGCGATTGTCGCCCAACTGGTTGGATCGGCCTAGACTTCCTCCCGCTGCAATCAGCAGGGAACGAGAACCATCGTCCCGCTCAATAAGTTTGCAAGCAGATCCATCCCCCCGCGAGCACGACCCGCGGCTTGACAGAAGGATAGCAGATGATCGAAGCGTTGAAAAGTGACGAAATCATTGAGAAAGTCGGCGGCAAGTTCAAGCTCTGTGCGCTGATCCAACGCCGACTCCAGCAGCTCCTCGACGGCGCTCGCCCGCTCGTCGAGCGCGACGGACGCACTGATCTCGAGCTTGTCGTTGAAGAGATCCTGCAAGACAAGATCACCCTCGAGTACGTCGAGGATCAGGAAACCTCAGAAGCCGCCGAGCCCGCCGCGAGCGAAGCGCTGCTCTAAACCGAGTACCTCTCCCACATGAGTGACGACCCACGCCTTTCTGAGTTCCAAACCAACGAAGATTGGCTCAACCCTCGCAAACTCTCCGCGATCTTTGGTCCAACAAAGGAACGCGAAGAAGGAGCGAGGATTTTCGTAGGCATCTCAGGCGGGATCGCTGTCTACAAAGTCTGCACCGTTGTCTCACGTCTGGCGCAAGCCGGAGCGCAGGTGACCGTCGCGATGACTGAGAACGCGACGAACTTCGTGACGCCGCTCACCTTCCAAGCGCTGTCAGGGAATCCGGTGTACACCTCGCCTTGGGAGCATCTGGAATCGTCCGATCCCCAGCACATCTCGCTCGCGGATCGTGCGGATGCTGTGCTGATCGCGCCGTGCACAATGAACACGCTCAGCGACATCGTCCACGCACGCACAAGTTCCGTCGTGACGCTGATTCTCAGCGCGATCAATCGCGAGAAGACCCCCGTCCTCCTCGCTCCGGCGATGAACGACGCAATGTGGTCCCAGCCTTCAAACCTACGGAATGTCGAGCAGGCGCAAGCCGACGGCAACCAGATCGTGGGTCCAGGAGCGGGATGGCAGGCCTGCCGTCACGACGGGACCGGGCGCATGAGCGAGCCTGAGGACCTGCTCAAAGCCCTCGGGATCGCACTGCTGGGCTGATCGTCGATTGAAATCCTCCACCCCCACTGTTCATCCGCTCAGGCTTCCCCATCTCGGATCTGATCGCCTACACTATCCGTCCGACCACGGCTCGACCCCAAACGAGCCCCATCACGACTGGAGAGGTGGCTGAGTGGTTTAAGGCGCACGATTGGAATTCGTGTGGGGGTTTACGCCCCTCGGGGGTTCGAATCCCCCCCTCTCCGTTACAGATTGATCGACTGGAAAAGACGCTTGGGATTCAAGCGTCTTTTTCGTTTCAACTCAATCGACAAACACGTGCGCCATGTTCGGATCAAACGAGAATGTTGCTTCATCCCCCACTGCCAAATCGCAATCACCATTCACTCGTGCCAGCAAAGTGTGCGGTCCAACCTGAATATGCAGATCGACCGCGAATCCGAGCCGTTCCAAGTCACTCACGCGCCCCTGAAATGATGCGTGCGATTCTGTGCCGCCTTCATTGATCACGATGCAATGCGGTCTGATCCCAATCGAGACCTGATCTCCATGATCAGCACTCGCTGGAACTCTCGAATCATCCAGCAGGATTTCGAGCTGCGAATCGCCGCAGTCCACTTGCGCGATTACACGATCACCTCGACGATCAATCATCGCCGGGAGGATGTTCATCTTCGGTGCGCCAAGAAATGTACCTACGAACTTGTTGGCCGGTTGATCAAACAACTCGCCAGGCGGTCCCGCTTGCTGCAGCACCCCTTCATCGAGAAGCACGATCTGATCTCCGAGCGCCATCGCTTCCTCGTGATCGTGTGTCACATAGACCGTTGTCGTTCCGAGTTCACGCTGGATGCGCCGGATCTCCGCGCGTGTTGATGCGCGTCGATCGGGATCAAGATTCGACAACGGCTCATCAAACAAGAACACCGCGGGTTTGCGCACAACAGCACGACCAAGCGCGACGCGTTGGCGCTGTCCGCCGGACAACTGACCCGGTTTTTTGTTGAGTATGTCCTCAAGACCAAGCATCTTCGCGGCTTCGAGCACACGCTCAGTTCGCTCATCTTTGGGCATCTTGCTCATCCGCAGCGCGAAACCCATGTTGTCCTCAACACTCAGGTGCGGATACAACGCGTAGTTCTGAAAGACCATCGCGATGTCACGATCTTTGGGCGCGACTTTGTTGACCTCACGATCACCAATCGTGATTGATCCGGAGGAAACGGATTCCAATCCCGCGATCATGCGGAGTGTGGTGGTTTTGCCGCATCCAGAAGGTCCGACGAAGACCACGAACTCGCCGTCTTTGATGTCGAGGTTGAGATTGTCCACGGCGGTGAACCCATCGGCGAAGGTCTTCGTAAGGTTGTTGAGTGAGATCGAAGCCATGGGTTTTCAAGTACCTCGTCGTCCGGATTTCATTGCGAGCTGAGACGGCCTGCTGAGTCTTAAATTTATCTGTATTGAGTGGAATCGGATTGCATCTGCGGATGGACACTGTACGATAATGTAACAGTTACACAATAGCTTGGAGCTCAAAAAGTGACAATCAACAGAAATATGTTCCTCTCGCTCGCCATCGCTATGCCTACGGCTCTTGCTCATGCTCAAGGCTATGAACTGGTCTGGAGTGACGAGTTTGATGGTAACCAACTCGATACGAGCTCCTGGGAAGCCCAGACAGGGACAGGAACAGCGTACGGCTTGCCCGCAGGATGGGGAAACAACGAGCTCCAGTACTACACCAACAGTTCCAGCAACATTGTCGTCTCAAACGGCACGCTGAAAATCATCGCGCGTCAGCAGAGCTTTGGTGGTCAGCCGTACACATCGGCGAGACTTCGCACGCAAGGAATGCGTGACTTCCTGTATGGTCGAATCGAAGGACGCATGAAGCTCCCTTCAACCTCTGGTGTATGGCCCGCGTTCTGGATGCTCCCCACCAACTCGCCATATGGAGGATGGGCATCATCCGGCGAGATCGACATCATGGAATCGGTCAATACAGCAGACTCCATGCACGGCACCATCCACTACGGCAATAACTGGCCCAACAACCAATCGAACGGTGGATCGTTGAACAACGGCATCGATTACTCCGACGACTTCCATGTCTTCTCGATCGAATGGGAACCGGATCAGATCCGCTGGTATATCGACGGGCAACAATACCACAGCGTCAACAGCAATCAATGGTTCTCAGCAGCAGCACCTGGGAATGTTCGCGCACCGTTTGATTCACAGTTTCACCTCCTGCTCAATGTCGCCGTAGGAGGAAACTGGCCCGGAAACCCGAACGGATCCGCGAGCTACCCACAAACGCTCGAAGTCGATTATGTGCGTGTATACCAGCAGATCCAAGGCCCGTTTGGCGAACAGCCCGCAGAGATTCCAGGACGCATCGAAGCCGAAGACTTTGATAACGGATTCAACGGCCAGAGCTACCAAGACTGCGACGAAAGCAACAACGGCGGCGCCTATCGATCCACTGGAGTGGACATCGAAGAATCCACTGAAGGTGGATTTAATGTCGGCTGGATCTGTGAAAACGAGTGGCTCGAGTACACCGTCGATGTGCAGACCACCGGCACTTATGATGTCACTGCACGCGTCGCGTCACTCAACTCCTTCGGCGCATTCCACCTTGAAAGCAACGGCCAAGATATCAGCGAACCAGTGGTGTTCTTCTCATCAGGAGGATGGCAGAACTGGATCGATGTCACCACACAAGTCGAGCTCAACGAAGGCATTCAGATCATCCGCTTTGTCAACGATGGCGATTCGAGCACAGAGTACAACCTCAACGCGTTGACTTTCAATCTCGCAAGCAGCGGCATGTGCAACGACGCGGACTTCGCTGAGCCGTTTGAACAACTCAACTTCCTCGATGTCTCCGCATTCTTAACCCTCTTTGCTGAGGGGAACCTGAGTGCTGACCTCACAGAAGATGGAAACCTGAACTTCCTCGATGTTTCAGAATTCCTGACTGTGTTTGGAAGCGGTTGCCCGTAACTCAAACTGAGAAGACTTAGTCTTCGACGATCAGAACCGGAACATTCGCCGTCCCGGCGTGCCCCTGACCGTCGCGAACAGTCGCGAATATGCGGTACGCGCCGGATTCGCTCGGCATGGTGATCCTACAAGAAAGCGCATCGAGCTTTTGAACATCAACTTGGACCGGTTCGATCTTCTCTTCGAAGTCGCCGCCCATGGATTCGACCGTTGATTCGCTAACCACTTCCCACTGAACACTCATCGAGTCACCATCGGGATCGCTCGCTTGCATGCTGATCTCGATCTGTTGGTTCGGTTGGAGCGCGTGCAGGTTTGCTTGGGTTTCAAGCGATTCAACTCTTGGCGCCGCGTTCTTGACCTGTTGACCAGTCCACAGTTCGTGGAGCACATCAACGCTTTCTGTAGTCTCACCTGACTCGAGCAGCAAGCCGTACCAGGTCGAGGTTTTCTCTTGCTTGTTTCCCCAAAGGAACGCAAAGGAACCAAGGCATTGCTTCCCGAGGTTCGGAGTGATCGTCTTGGTGTAGTTGTTGCGGAGGAAATCCGCTTTGGAGCTGCTGGACATTTCATACGGCGCGCCCCAAGGCGCGTAGCCACTCTCCCAATGTCCGAGCGGACCAAACTCTGTGACGACATACGGTAGCGTGACACCTTGATGCTCAAGCCTCTTCGCGAGATTCCCGAGACCTCCATACGAGTTGATCCCGAGGATGTCGATGTTTGGACACTCATTCTCAACTCGGATCGCTTTGTCTTTCCCGATCTCCGCCAGGATCGCCATCGTTGGATGATTCGTGTCGAGCGTTTTAATCAACTCCGCGGCGTCGTTGATCTGCTGAATCGCGCCGTCCATTGTTCCGCCGATCTCGACTTCGTTGCCTACACCCCACGCGAGCAGAGCTGGATGATCACGGAACTGACGCACGAATCGCTCGACGCGATCGAGCTGCTGCTCTTTCGCTCCCGGCTCGTTGTAGTCGAAGTCATGCCGAGCGTGCTCCAACCAAATCCCCACGACGACTGAAAGTCCCAACTCGTGCGCCTCGTCCATCAGCGGCTCGATGCCTTCCGCATCCCATGTGCGGATGGTGTTCCCGCCATATTGCTTCAGGAGTTCGAGGTTGGTGGTGCCACCTACACCATAAATCGTGTACGGCTCACCATTCTTGATGAGGTGATACCCGTCATCGTGTGTATGGATTTCAACTACGCTTGATCTATTTTGATCCATCGCACACCCTCCAAGGAGCAAAGAATGAAGAAAGACCAGAATGACGACGAAATTTGGGAGTCTCAGAGTCATACACAAAGCGTAACAGTTTCATCACTAGAGGGAAGACTAAGGACGAAAAATCGAGAATTTCATGCTTTGGATGTCTCGAACAGCCGCCCAGAGCACATCTAAATCCATTGTTTTCATCATGTTATGTGTTTATTCGGATCAAATCAAAATGATCACTTGACATGCGGTTCACATTCTGACACAATGATGTAACTGTTACAGATGACGCCATTCTCCACTGGAGCACTTCCCATGGTCACTCAACAACATACATCCAAACAAGGATCGGCATTCACACTTATCGAACTGCTCGTGGTCATTGCGATCATCGCGCTGCTGATTGGGATCCTCCTCCCAGCACTTGGTCAGGCGCGAGACAGCGCTCGCAATGTCCTGTGCAAATCCAATCTCCGACAGATTGGGACCGCGACGATGCTGTACTCTGATGACTATCGAGGCAAGTTCCCCCCTGCGGTTGGTGGACCATTTGTCATCGATCCAGAGAACGGCAAGCGGAATATGGTCTGGTACGATGTCAATCGCATCGGACAATACCTGCCGCAGGAAGACTTCCGCAATGTCGCTGCCGATAGTGTGGAAAACCCAACCGTCGGCGGTTCAGTAATGGAGTGTCCAAACCATCCTGATCCCGCTCGTTCATACACGATGAACTACTGGGCAGCATCTGCGGGCGAATCCGAACCAAACTGGAGCACAGGCCAATCCATTTTCTATAAACCTGGAGCATTCCGCGACAATCCTGACACCTATCAGATGGGCCGAGCTTTCAACAATACAGTTGATCGAAGCAGCTCAACTCTGCTCTTCGCTGAGTCATGGGGATTCTGGCCTTCGGAAATTGAGGACGATTCAGGCATCACAACATGGTTCTCTGCCGCAAACATGGGCTCAAGAGGACTCCCAGGAGAACGATTCGGTGCAGGAGAAGGACCTCTGGATCCTTGGAACGGACTCTGGAGAGGCGGTGGCGGCTATGAGCGTGCCCCAGAGATGGACGGCAATCCAGAGCTCGAACCAACAAGCTACATCCCCTATTACCGTCATCCGAACCGTCGAGAAGAGCCATTTAAGATCGAGGGCGGCGCCAATATGGTCTTCGCAGATGGGCATGTCGACTACTATGAAGCTCGTGAGCTGTTTGATGCAGGCACAGGACGAAGCACCTATAAAGTACTTTGGTCACCTGATGACCAGAAAGTCGAGATCAGAGAACTAGGACGGGAATGATTCGATGAGTTCGGTACGACAAATTGCAAGTGATCTCGGGATCTCGGTCGCGACCGTCTCACGAGCGATCAACCACCACGAGGGTGTGAGTCCTGCTACGCGCAAGCGCGTTCTCGAAGCCGCGGAACAAGCGGGGTATCGTCCCTCAACTGGTCTCAAGCCAACCAATGTGATTGGTCT
>WUAJ01000084.1 GCA_009827215.1 Phycisphaeraceae bacterium | reverse complement strand
TGCTCCCTGGGACCAGTGGTTCTGGACGCGTGTACAGAACTGGAGATCCGATCGGGGAATCCAATACAGTCATCGAACAGGTGGGGGTGACGGAAGTCGATGGTGAACAGATCGGCGTGTCGTTGTTGGATCGCGAGCAGTCGATCCGCGCCGGGCGAGAGCAAGAGGTGGGGGAGACAGATACGACACAACAAGCAACGGCGAATCAATCCAGCGGGCGCGTGGAACTCTGGAGGTGGTTCGTGTTCGCGGGGCTCGGCGTATTGATGCTCGAATGGGTAATCGACTTGTCGCGCCGGCGCGTTGCGTGATTAAGGATTCGGATTGGTTCCGGTCCAGTTGGTCGTGTCGATGACGAATCGTCCCGGCTCGGATTGCCAAGGCATCATGCGCCTCGGCCAAGCGCTTCGGGTGTTCTGGTCGATGCGTTCAAGTCCGATGAGCAGGAAGCCGTCGATCGTGAGGACTTGGGGGGGCAAGTCGATCTGGACGATCCAGCGGTCTTTGTCGGTGGTAGAGATGATGCGTGTTTCTTCAGGGACATCGTGGTCGGAACGGAACTCGACCATCCCAAGCTCGCGTGAGATGGTCCACGAAGCACGCGAGTCGTCCATCGGTCCAGTCCAGACTCTGATCTGCGTGTCGATGTCTGACTTCGGGTCGATGGCGCACTCGAGGTAGAGGCGCCAACCCTCGTTGGTGTTGGATGAGATGATCGGTGCGTCACGCATGATCAAGCCGGCGATTTGCTTGTCGTTGGGAGGGAGGAGTTTGAGTCCGGAGTTGCGTGAGCTCAGCGCGTTGAGAGTCCAGTCGTTGAGCATCGGTCCCACGATGATCCCAGGCGGCGATCCGAGGGGGATGCTCCCGAGCGATTGGAGTTCGATCCGGTCGTGTCCGATCTGCGTGCGGATCGTGCGGGGTTGTGTGACCTGTCCCGCTTTGGTGTCGATTGGTGTCGACACGGCGATGGTTCGTGTAGTCATCTGCGCGTGCGGGAGTTGATCGACGAGCGGCTCGATCCCTCGGCTCTGGACGCGCAGGAGCTGAGCGGTCTCATCGTGGTTGATGCTCAATACTCCAACAGTGGGGGAGGTCATGAGCGGATGACGCGAAGGGTGTCCCGCGTCGTCGATGATCCACGACATCGCGGCGGGTTGGATCGCGAGCCAGCCCGTGACGCGCTCGACGCGGAGTTCGTCGTTGACAAACGGCGAGAGCAGGTCATGCGCCAGCGCGGAGAGTTGCGTGGTGTCGTTGGTCCACATCGGAATTAGCAGGTTGTCCGCGGTCGCGGTTCGGGTGAGCTGGTGCTTGAGTCGATGCGCGACGCTCGGATCGATGAGCCAGATGCGTCCGAGGATGATCTGCCAGCGTGCGGTGAAGTGATCAGCGATCTGGTCGAGGACTGAGACGCTGTCGGATTGGAGGAGTTCGGTATGGATCGCTGTGAAGTCGCGATCGGTGGTGGAGGGTCCGGTGCGCTCATTGGAGTTTGGATTGAATCCGTTGCTCATGAGCCTTGCGCGCCAGCGATTGAATGGATCGGCGCGGAGACTGGTGAGCGCATCGCGGATGTATGGAGATGATTGCTGCTGTTGAGTCAGCGCGGCATTCCAGAATCCATCGTTGCTGCGAGCGCTGGATTCGAGGATCACGCGGAGCGGGGAGGGGAGCCAGTTGGGTTCGTAGCGAGTCTCGTCGATCCACAGGCCTTGTCCGACGGCATCGATCGGGAGGTCGATGAGCGCGATCCATGTGCCTGGGGAGTTGGGTTTGGATTTGAGGTATTCACTCGGCGTGATGCTTGTCCAGTTCGGTGTGCCTCGCGTCCAGTTGGTGCTGATGTTGGTGAAGCTCGCGTAGACGAAGTGGGCGCTGGACTCGACGGGTCGGCCGTCGTCGATGCGGACGCGGAGTCCGGATCTGAGCTGTTTGGGGTCCTCGACTTTGATCGGGAGCACGAGGGGATGCGCGACGATCGCGTCCACGCGATCACTGAGCGGGGTGACATTTTGAGCGTGGGAAATCGTGCTCAGGAGCGCCAGGAGGGGGATGAGGGACCGAAAAAAGTGTGGAAAGTGGCGCATTACACAAAAATACGCACGGAATGGGGAATTGTGTTGCAACCGAAGCGAGGATTCAGCATTATAGTAAGTGAGTGCTTACTTAGTGAGCCGGGCAAACTTCGGGATTCTGACGGATTTGGTGTCAGGGTCTTGGATTGGGCGCGGTTCGTGGGTGAGACAGTCTCTAAGGAGGTTCACGATGAAAGCTCGAAACTCGAAACGAAACAAGCTCGCGATCACAGGTGCTCTTTCGCTCGCCGTCGTCACACTCGGCGGGTGTGACAACGCGGGACAAGGGATGTTCTCTGGCGCGGCGTTGGGTGCACTGACCGGCCTTGCTCTGGGTTCGCTGGACGGCAACGCCGGTGAGGGTGCGGTTGCTGGAACGATCATTGGAGCCGCGGGCGGCGCGATCCTTGGAGACATCAACGAGCGTGAGCGTGAGAACGCACGCTATCGCGGATCGGACCATCGGTATGACTCCCGGTACGATCGTCGTCATCGCTCGCACTCCCATCGGCACGGGCACTACAACGATCCATGGTGGGAAGAGGACTGGTGCGATTGATTCGCTCGTCTGAGCGACTTCAAATCCCATTCTGTCAAACGCTTTGCGTATCATGCACAGCTCCTTTGAAAGGCTGATTCCTGTGCAGATACGCAATTTTTCTATCATCGCCCATATCGACCACGGCAAGTCCACGCTTGCGGATCGTCTGCTGCAAGCAACCAATGCCGTGAGCGATCGTGAAGCGAAACAGCAACTGCTCGATTCGATGGAGCTGGAGCGCGAGCGCGGGATCACGATCAAAGCGTCTGCTGTGACAGTCATGCATCGTCACAACGGCGAAGACTTCATGCTCAACTTCATCGATACGCCGGGGCATGTGGACTTCGGATACGAGGTCTCGCGGGCGCTCAAAGCGTGTGAAGGCGCGCTGCTGATCGTCGATGCTTCCCAAGGCGTTGAAGCGCAGACTGTGGTCAACACCTACCTCGCGGTTGAACAGGATCTGGAGATTGTCCCTGTACTCAACAAGATCGATCTCCCAGGCGCTCGTCCCGATGAGATCGCCGAAGAAGTCGAGCAGGTGCTTGGCATCGACGCGATGGAATGTATTCCTGTGAGCGCCAAGACTGGCGAGGGAATCCCTGAGCTGCTCGATGCGATCTGTGAGCGATTCCCAGCGCCGGCGCCTCCGACGACGGACAAGACGCGGGCGCTGATCTTCGATGCGGTCTACGACGACTATCGCGGCGTGATCGTGTATTGCCGAGTGTTTGATGGGAAGCTCAAGGTTGGGGACAAGATCCTCATGATGGGTCTTGAGCGGACTTTCACGATTACGGAACTCGGGAAGTACAATCCAAAGCCGGAGAAGTACAAAGAGATTGGTGCGGGAGAAACCTGCTATCTCGTCGCGGCGATCAAGACGCTCGGCGATGTGCGCGTTGGTGATACGATCACGATTGATCATGATCGTGCCGCGGAGCCGCTTGCGGGGTATGAGCCTCCGGCGCAGATGGTGTTCTGTGATTTCTATCCATCGACGACGGAGAAGAAGGGCAACGACTTCGAGGAACTGCGCGAGGGGATGGAGAAGCTCGCTCTCAACGACTCGTCGTTTTCCTACCAAGCGGTGCACTCTGAGGCGCTGGGGTTTGGATTCCGCTGTGGGTTCCTTGGTCTCTTGCATATGGACATCATCCAGGAGCGACTCGAGCGCGAAGCGGGGGTCGAGGTCGTGCAGACGGCGCCGACGGTGTCCTACAAGATCAAAATGCGCGGCAAGGGCAACGAGATCTTCGAGAAAGAGATCCACAACCCTGCGGATCTTCCCGATGCGGGACTGATTACTGAGTTTTCTGAACCGATCTGCAAGGTCGAGATCATGACTCCCGGTGAGTACATCGGCGACATCATGAAGCTCTGCATGGATCGGCGCGGGTTGTTCAAGAACCAGACATTCGTCAGTCATGGACGCGATATGCTGACCTTCGAGATCCCGCTTGCGGAGATCATCTTTGACTTCTACGACAAGCTCAAAGGCATCAGTCAGGGATACGCGACGATGGACTACGAGGTCGATCACTACGCGAAGGACGATCTCGTCAAGGTCGCGATCCTGATCAACGGCGATCCGGTCGAAGCGTTGTCATTGATCTGTCACAGGGATCGAGCGGTGGCGCGTGGTAAGCTGCTTCTGAGCAAGCTCAAGAAGCAGATCGATCGTCATCAGTTCGAGATCCCGCTGCAAGCCGCGATTGGTGGGAAGATCATCGCACGCGAGACGATCAAGGGATTCCGCAAGGATGTCACGGCGAAATGCTACGGCGGCGATGTCTCGCGGAAACGCAAACTCCTCGAAGCACAGAAGAAGGGCAAGAGCAAGATGAAATCCATCGGCTCGGTCAACATCCCACAGAAAGCGTTCATGGCGGTGCTGGATACGGGGGAGTGAGCCGTTTTGAGGGTAAGTTCTCTTACGACCGAGATTGCCCGTGGATCATAAACATCCATTTTTGCCTAGCGGATTCGATATCCCATGGTTCACCACATTCGGGACAGAATTTTGTTGAGGGGTTGTTCTTCATGACATATGCACAATGTGTGCACAGGGTGGCATCGTGATTCTTGGCGTATTTACAAAGTTTCATATACCTCAGAACACTAGCCGGAAACAAAATGATTGCAATGGCAATAGGTGCATATGCAAGCCAGAGCCACGGATAGACGTCTGGGTTAAATCCAAAAAATGTTCCAATGAGTAGTAATAGCAATACCCAGCCCAAGTGCCATCTTCTTGGGCCGGGTACGCGGTAAGCTGCATATTGCGGGAGCTCATTTGGAGTCCCAAACAAAGGTTTGTTAAAAAATTGAAAGGCGCTAAGCATCAAAGAATCATATCGATAACTATGGGCAAGGATTTGTTACGGGACAAGTGAATTCGCCTGTACCTGAATCTTGGCAACGGTAAAACTCATTCTGAGCAAATCTTTTGTCAGCTTTGAACCCGTTCTTGGCACGCTTCCGACAATTCGAATCTGTAATTGCTTCAGCAGTTCCGCCGCCAGCCAATGCTCCGATTGTGCATCCAGCCAGTGCTCCGACCACAACTCCCCAAGGCCCACGCTTCCAACCAGCCTTTACGCCAACGCCTCCGCAAGCCACGCCGGCCGCTGTACCAGCTGCAACAACTACAGATGGATCCGAGATCCCGTCGCAGTTGCCAAGGGCGCAATCATATTTCGCTTCGGCGTCGCGCAGGCACCAACATAATGCACGTTCACAATCTCCCTCCAATAACGACTCCGACTCCAAGGCCGTGGGCAAAACGAAGCCCAACATATGGAGAGTGTTCTGGCTGACTTTCCTCGTTCTTTCGCTCGCCTTTGCGTGGTACAGCTTTTATGTCCCATCGAATGACGTCGCTTGGGCTGGAAACTTCACCTTGGCTCAGCAGAGAGCAGTCGAAGCAGACAAGCCGATCATTCTCTATTTCACTGGGGTGTGGTGTGCTCCTTGCCGGATCATGAAGCGCCGGGTGTGGGCGGATGAAGAGGTGACCGCGTTCGTTAATGAGCAGTTCGTCCCGGTGGCGCTTGATGTCGATGATCCTGAGAATGCGGCACTCATGGAGCGCTACAACATCGTCGGCCCGCCGGTCATCATCGTGAGTGATGCGGATGGGAATGCACTCCGATGGAAAGCGGGGGGGATGGGCAAGACCGAGTTCCTCGAGCTGCTCAATCCTTCGACTCCTGATTAGATTGCAACCTGCTGCAGGGTGCCTGGAGCTGGAAAATTAGGGGTTAGCAGAGCTTCGCGCCTTTGGATTCGTAGAAATCAGCGAGCCCTTCGCGGGCGGCGTAGCTGTATTTCTTTGCGATCGACTCGGACCAAGTTGCGGGATTGGCGCCGCGATCGGTGAGGTATTGTTTGTACAGCTCG
Source organism: Phycisphaeraceae bacterium (assembly GCA_009827215.1). GTDB lineage: Bacteria > Planctomycetota > Phycisphaerae > Phycisphaerales > UBA1924 > UBA1924. Next base: position 2,911 of record WUAJ01000084.1, on the reverse strand, counting down.
TCGTACTGGTCGATGTGCGCGAGGTTCTGCTCATCGCTTGGGTACTGGTTCTCGAAGAGCATCGCTTGAGGCGCGAGGCGTGGGCGATGGCTTGGGGATTCGTCGGGGGTTCCGGCGCAGAGGCCGTAGAGCGGGAGGACGCCTTGTGGGAGGTTGAGGATGTCGTTGAGTTTGGGGAGGTCGTTGCGGATGCCTCCGATGTAGCAGGTACCGTATCCGAGGGATTCGAGGGCGAGGGTGAAGTTTTGGGCGAAGAGGGACGCGTCGACTGCGCCGACGAGGAACGCTTCGAGACCAGTTTTGTAGTCGTTGCCTGCTCGCTCAGTGATGAGCATGTGCTTGCGGAGGTCGGCGCAGATGACGAAGAATGAGCCGCAGTCGCGGACTTTCTGTTGTGGTCCGGCGAGGTCGGCGATCTGCTGTCGTTTGTCGTTGTCGGTGATGTGGAGGATGCAGTAGGGCTGGACGGCGGAGGAGGTCGCGGCGGCTTGGCCGGCGATCATCGCGGCGTTGATGTGCTCCTGCGGGATTGGATCGGGGGTGTACTTGCGGATCGATCGGTGGGCGAGCATGGTGTCGATCGTCGGATTTGTTGATTCGGTCTGTGTTTGATCGCTGTTATTCATATTTGAGGATAGTTCTGAATATTGCGACGGGCACGCTCTTGCGGCGCATCCAGTGGGTTTATAGACGGCGGGTTGTGCCGTTGTACTCAAGCAGGAGATACAGGATGGACTGGACGAAGCACGCACGCGGGGGCGCGGATGTGAAACTGATTATCGCGCTGCTCTTTGCGGTCGGTGGATTGTCATGGGCGGCGGTGTCGTTCATGAGCAGCGGCAAGCAGAAATCTGAGCCGACTGGGCCTCGGATTGTGGACGCGGTGATCGATGACGAGGGTAACGAGATCGACGCGAACTACACCAAAGCGAGCAGTGACAAGCAGATCGACCAGGTCAAGGGCGAGATCGAGCAAGCGATCCAACAGCAAGCGCAGGCAGCGCTGGCGCAGATCAATGCTCCCAAGGGGCTCCCCGATGGACTGAGCGACGCGACGCTCAACGCGTTCATCCCTGTATTGAGCGGTGATCATGATTCATTCATCGATGCGATCATCGCGATGGGCGGGAAGGTCCCAGGCGAGCTCGAAGACGATCATCCGATGTTCACGCATTTGACGAAAGTGTTCAAGGACGCGAAGGTGGACCTCTCGCGGATCACTGTGGAGCGGTTCGTCGCTCCGGAGGGCGGGCGGATGCAGATGCGCCGCGAGGCGGAGACGGATGATGTCGATGTCGAGCCTGGACGAGGCGGTGGCGGGGTGAGTACGCAGGTGATGGAGATGCAGCCCGCGTCGTTGTTCCCCGATGCGCCACCAAAGCAGGACCCCACAGCGGTGCAGATCAAGATCCCGGTCCAGCCCAAGGGTGACAAGAACGAATCGATCTTCGCGTTGATCCTGACTTGGAACAAGGACTCAAAGCTCTGGCAACCCGCGGCATACCAGGTCATCAAGAACCGACTGATGGAGGACGGATAAATGGACACGCGCACGAATCCATCACGCGGATTTACGCTCATCGAGCTCTTGGTCGTCATCGGGATCATCGGCATCCTGATCGGGATCCTGCTCCCAGCACTCTCCGGGGCGCGTGGATCGGCGCTGCAGACGGTGGCGCTGAGTAATGTGCGATCGGTGGGGACACAGTTCCAGGTGTTCGCGGATGAGAAGGGCAAGTATCCTCAGCAGAATCCTGGGGAGGTGCCTTCGAGTTTGAATCTAGGTGATGGATACGAACCTCGCGGCGATGAGGTCATCATCGAGTGGTATCCCGGCGGGATGGTCATCGCGACGACGGATTACTTCAGTCACAGCTGGATGTGGCCTGCGATGGTCGCGCCGATTGATGATTGGCCAACCTACTGGGAGACGTGGATCTCTCCACGCAAGGATCAGGACCTCCCGAAGCTCGAGGACTTTGACTTTCAGCAGGGGATCAACGAGCGGGAGATGATCTCGCTTGCGTACTCCAACTCGTTCGTCGCTCGTCCAGAATACTGGGATGGGGAGTCACATGCTGGTGATCTGTCGCTGATGCGATCGACGAGGCCACATGATGTGAAGTTCGCTTCGGGGAAGGTGATGCTGTGGGATGACGATCTGTCGTACCTGACCGGCAAGAAACTCCCTGAGCGTGTTGATGGGTTGCTTGATGCAAAGACCCCGATGGTCTTCGCGGACGGTCACGCCGATGCGCTGCTCCCGAGCGATGCGAGCGATGGTGTCCAGAACTCGATGACCGGCGAATCCACGAAGCTGCACAACACCGCTGATGGTGTGCACGGCAGGGACTATTGATGCTGTGCTGAATGCGTTACTTCCAGCGTTCTGGAGTCTCGATGTAGTGGGGATTGTTCTCTGAGCTGATTGATCCGATCGCGTGCTCTGGAATACTTCGGCTGCTCGGATTGTGCGAGCTTCGTTGGACTGAACCATCCACGCGTGCGTTGATCGCTTGTCCGAATGAGGTCGAGCGGTCGATGCCGTGTCTGAAGGCGGTGGTGGGGGAGTAGTTCTCGTACCAGAATCCGTTCCCGGCGTAGATGCTTGGGGGGTCGAGCAGGGCGCTGCTGGAGGGGAGATCACCAAAGAACGAGATGAGTGCATCGGCGAAGACGACGAGCTTGGTCGGATGCTGGACCTGGTGGGTCTTGACAGTGCGCTGATTGATGAGTGTGTGGTATCCGGTGGTGTTTGGTGCGAGTCCGTACGCGTTGTAGCCGTAGGTTGAGGTGAAGGTGTTGAACTGTCCTTGGTGCTTGTACGTGCCCTCGGGTTGGTTGGGGCATTCGAACACGGAGCGATCTCCGAGCGCCGCGGCGAGGTATGGGGAGAGCGTGCCGGTGGTGT
>WUAJ01000083.1 GCA_009827215.1 Phycisphaeraceae bacterium | reverse complement strand
AGCCCCAGAGCATTTCGCGTTGGTTTAGAATCATTCTCAATGTAGAATGGGTTATGGTTTCCATAGATCACCTCCATCACGACGATTGCACCCACGAGCAACACGACGCGAAAGCGATCTTTGCTGAGCAAGGCATTCGCTGCACCAAGCCGCGTGTGCTCATCTACGAAGCTCTCTGTAGCACCAAGTCCCACCCCACTGCTGAGCAGCTCCATCAGATCGTCAAAGATCAGGACGCCGGGATTAGCCTTGCAACGATTTATAACACACTCGAACTACTTGTGGACCATGGTCTCGCTCGACGGATCGCGAATCGAGGGCAAGGCTCAGGCGCGAACCGATACGACGCCGACCAAGCCCCCCACTTGCACCTCGTCCTCAACGATGGTCGAGTCATCGACGCACCCTCGAATCTGAGCAAACGACTCACCGATGCGATCCCCAACGAAGTGCTCGAACAGCTCGCGCAGCATGCTGGAGTACCAGCACTCAAAATCGAAATTGTTGAAGATACCGCAGCGGTTTAGCGCATATCAGGCATCTGAATTCAGCTGCTCAGATTCGCGTGCACCGCGCTGGGACTCATGAGCACCCCAACCGGATGCACGCCGTCCCGCTCCGCGATCGCGCGCAGCGCCGATGCTTCCTTGCTGCTCAACCCGAGCTTCCTGCTCAGCGATCGGAACGCGAGCTCTCGCGAGTCCACACGCTGCTGCTTCAATCCGCGCATCCACACAACAATGACCATCGACAGCAAAAGCACCAGCCCCCACAACGCCCATCGCATCAACCCGCCGCTTTCGGCAGCCCCCATCGACTCAGGAACAAACAGCTCCGTCGGACCAATCTGCGCGATCGTCACCACAACCCAGTCCGATGTGTTCCCGAGATTCATACCGCGTTCTCCTCAAGCACGCGCGCACGCTGCTGCACGAGCAATCGATGCACGCACTGATCCGCACGAGCTCGCACCGAATCATCCGCTTCGTGTCGAGTCATCTCGTCGAGAATCAAAACCAGCTCACGCCATCCGACCATGCGATCGTTCGGCTTGCTCTCGAACACACGCTGCGCCGCCCACACACCTGCGAGTCGATGCCCGACGCGTGCATCAGTTAGCATCCCGATCAGATCTTCAACCGCCGCATCAGCAACCTCACCTCGTTTGCTTGAAACGAGCATCCTTCTGATCGCGCTGGATCGCACTCGATGATGGTCATCCCCCTTGTACTCCATCAGCGTCTCGATCGGTGTGTGCACCGATTCAATCGCGTTGGCAACCACGCGCTGATCATCACTCTCAAGACTCCGCAGAACCGCATCGCGAGCCGCGGCTGATCCGACCTTGCTCAGACCACGCACCAGCGTTGCTGCGAGTCGATCATCCAGTTGGTGGTCATTGGTGAGTGAGATCAGATCCATCTCAAAGCGATCTTCAAGACCCAGCGCCAGGATCATGTCCACCCCCCCAGCTCTGCGAGCAGGCTGGTGAAGCATCTGACGGATGAGTCGAACAAACTTCGCCGGATCACTCGCAAAGAGTCGCCGTGCCTGCAATCTTGACGACGGACTCGATGCAAGATCGATCGACAAACGCTCGACTTCCTCATCCGAAATCCTGCGGACCCACGCCGACGATGAACGCTGATTGAGCCGCGCCGAGTTGAGCCGTCGTTCACACGAAGCCGACCCCACCGTTGGTGTCGCCGTCCCCACCGAAGACCATCGCACCGCCGCGTGTCGCGCCACGCTTGCATTGGGATCATACAGATAGTCCGCAAGATCAAATGCATCCGCAACACAGCATCCATGCAATCGGATGTGCGCATCGCTGTCCGCCATGACGCGTTCAAGCAACTGTCTGCGGATCCCCGCATCCATGCTCAATCCATTCACCCAGCGGATGTACCCACGCTTAGCGTTTTGATCGAGCTCGGTGTACTCTTGCTGACTCACAAAGGGCGCAGTGTCTTCGAGCACCACCGTGCCATTTTCTTGCTTTGACGCGACGCGCACACGATTCAGTCCGCGTGCCCTCATCGGACGCACGCATAGGTGCATGTTATCGAGCACCGTTCGATGTTCCGCGATCGACTCCGCGATCTCCAGTCGCGCTGATGCCACATTTGCGATCGGATCAACCACCAACCACCGAAGCGCCCGCTCACGCAGGATCGGAGCCGCCGTCGTCCGCAGCACCGTCCGCATCGGCATGTGACTCGGATGATGCCGTTCGCTCAGCAGCCGGCGCATCTTCTCGAACGCTCTGCGTTCCATCGAAGTAGCGCCCTGACGATCCATCAGCAGCAGCGAAGCGAGCAACGGAGATCGGCAGCGATGATTCGAGAACGACCACGCCGCATCCGCGATCGCCGAGAGCATCGAGCACCGTTCAAGCTCCAGGATCGCGGGATCACCCAGCATCGGATTCACTAGGCGCTTCCGAATCGCGTCGTATTGCTCGCCGAGCATATCTCCATCGAGATGTCCGAACATGTCCAGCACCAGCGCGAGCAGCGTTCTATCAGCCGCGAGCCGCACCTGTTGATGTTCATCGCTGAGCATCGAGCAGACCATCACCCCAAATCCCGGATCCCCTGTATCTCGAGCAATATCTAGAGCAATCTTGCGGATCCGTGCATCAGGATCTGCTGACAGCTGCTTCGTGACCGAAACCCATCGCATGCGTCCAAGCGACAATGCGAGTTTGCGAAGATCTGTCGGAAGATTCTCCCAACCCGCCGCGAGCGCACGGAGCGCCATCGGCGCATAGCGAGCTCTCCAGCGACCCGACAATCCTGTGACCAACTCGATCGGTCCCATCCCTCGATCATCGATCCGTTGTTGTCCATACCCCGCGATCTCGATGAGCCGAAGCGCAAAGTGTTGACATTCAACACCTTCCCCAACACGCAATCCCTCACCCAACGCCGCGACCTCAAGACGCAACGGCATCGATCGCGTATGCATCAGCGTATCTTCCAGTTGGATCGGTGCGTTCTTCAACAAACTCGCTCGCGTCAGGGATTCGTTCTGGCCTACTCAGAAACTCGAAAATCTTACCCAATATACCATTTCTTGTGTTTGAATACCTTCAACACCTGCTATCTTGTATCAGTTACGGAAAATCAGTCCGATCTCCCCAATTTGGATTCAACTGGATTTTTCCCTTTAGCAAATCCAGTTGATCCGATAACATCGTCGGCTGAATCCCGCTTTTTGCGAGAATTTCCGAGGGACAATCTCACCCCAGATCGGGTCTCCCCCCAATTCACCCCGATCGACCGCATGGGAAGGAATCCATGGCGACCACAGTTCAGACATCCACACGACTCCAGTCGTACCAGACAACCCTCTACGCTCGATCCGTCCAACCCAAGCTCTATCAATGCGCTGATACACAGTCCATCATCCAGGACTACTACACCCTCTCCATGTCCATCATGCCCGGCGCGCACGCATGCACTTTCACATCAGTCGACGGCTGCGCCACGGAAGTCGTCACCGATTCCTCCTTCGACAACTCCGAAATCGGACTCCTCGAATCCATACTCTGCTCAGCAGAAAAAGACATCGAGATCTCGATCCCGCGTACCAAGATCAACTACATCACCGCCGCTCAAACAGAGCAGCTCTCCGACCACATCTACCACGACACCTACAACGAACTCGACGAACTCGCACGCGAGCAAGACGCCCTCACCCACCGCTGGAACGACCGAGTCGGCTCATGCCTCTCAATCGTGGACACACAAAAGTTCGCCAACCAGATCCACTTCCAGAGCTACCACCTCATCGCCGCCGAGAACCTCGTCCTCCGCACCCAGTCGATCTTCGAGCTCAAATAACCGTCTGAGTGCCTATTTTCAGCGTTTTCTCTTGCTGCCAACAAGGCCATGGACGATCTTGTCGAGTATGCTTCTCATCATGAGCAACTTCTCGATCCCATCCGGACGAATTACCACGCCCCGCTGAGGGCCGATGCTGCCAATCCTGAGCCGCATCTTTTGCTCATAGCGGGGCCGCCGATCACCTCGGCCGACCTCCCCACCCAATCCCACACATATCATCAATGATTGACCCGCGACCGCTTCACGCTCGCGATCTGATCCACACCACGGATACCCCATATGACCGACACAACCACCGACAACAATACCGACAAACCGAACTACAAGAAGACCCTCAACCTCCCCAAGACCTCCTTCCCGATGAAGGCGAACCTCGTCCAGAACGAGCCCGCCTCACTCAAACGCTGGGACACCTTCGCCGACAAGCAGGGGCTGTACCACGCGATGCAGGAGACCTCCGAGGGACGCAAGCGATTCGTCTTCCACGACGGCCCCCCCTACGCCAACGGCTCGATCCACCTCGGACACCTCATGAACAAAACACTCAAGGACCTCGTCGTCCGCAGCAAGTTCATGGCCGGATACCACTGCCCATTCGTCCCAGGATGGGACTGCCACGGCCTCCCCATCGAACACAAGGTCATGACCGACCTCGTCGAATCCGGGAAAGCCGCCAAACTCGACGGACTCACCGACGACCAACGACGCACCGCCGTGCGCCGCGAGTGCAAGACCTACGCCGACAAACAGATCAAACTCCAAGCCGGTCAAATGAAACGACTCATGACCGTCGCGGATTACGAAGACCCCTACCTCACCTTCCTCCCGCGCTACGAAGCGGGAGTGCTGGAAGTCCTCGCCGGACTCTGCGAGCAGGGACTTGTCTACAAAGCACTCAAACCAGTCCACTGGTCCGTCGCCAACGAAACAGCGCTCGCTGATGCGGAGCTCGAATACCAGGACCGCGAAGACCTTTCCGTGTATGTCGACTTCGAAGCATCAGACGCGACCGCTGTGTTCAATGCGTTTGGACTTGAAGAATCTGATCATCCCGGAGCGACCCCAAGCTTCATGATCTGGACCACCACGCCTTGGACACTCCCCGCGAACCTCGCGATCGCTGTGCACGAGAAGTTCAACTACGCGCTCGTCCGTGTAGACGGCAACCTCACTGTCATGGCCGTCGATGCGATCGAACGCGTCACCAAACTCGCCAAGAGTGAAGAAGTCGAAACCCTCGCAACCACCACAGGCGACATGCTCGTCGGGTTGTCGTACGCGCATCCGTTCATCAACGAAGCGCCCAAACCAATCAACGAACCAGACGCCGACACCAGCAAGTGCTACACCGTCGTCCACGCCGACTATGTCACCCTCGAAGACGGCTCAGGTCTTGTCCACACCGCGCCAGGTCATGGTGCGGATGACTACATGACCGGTCTAAAAGAGGGACTCCCCGTGTACTGCCCGGTCCTCGGAGACGGCACCTACGACACGACCACCCCAGATTGGCTCGCCGGGATGTCCATCTGGAAAGCAAACGATCTCGTCGCTCAAAGACTCACCGAGTCGGGACACATGTTCCACGCGTACAAGTTCAACCACTCCTACCCACACGACTGGCGATCAAAGACCCCAGTCATCTTCCGCTGCACCGAGCAGTGGTTTGTCTCTGTGGACGCTCCAACCAAACGCGACGGACATACGCTCAGACAAATGGCGATGAAGTCCACCGGAGACGACCGCTCAGTGAACTATGTCCCAGCATGGGGACGCAACCGTATGCGAGGGATGCTCGAATCGCGTCCCGATTGGTGCATCAGCCGTCAACGCTCGTGGGGACTCCCAATCCCCGCGTTCACGCTCCCTTCAGGTGACGCGTTCATGACCGCCGCATCCGTCCGTGCTGTGAACCAGATCATCGAAACCAAAGGCTCCGATGCTTGGTTCGCCGACGACCCCGCATCGCTGCTGGCGCACTACAACCCATCGGAAGACGCCGACGCGCCAGCCGAACTCAAAGACGGCTCTGTCACTTTCGATCAACTCACCAAAGGACACGACATCCTCGATGTCTGGTTTGAATCTGGGTCATCCTGGAACGCCGTCATGCGCCGTCGCTCAGGAGGCGAAGACTTCCCAGTCGAGCTCTACCTCGAAGGCTCCGACCAACACCGAGGCTGGTTCCAGCTCTCGCTCCTTCCAGCACTCGGAGTCATGGGACGACCACCATTCCGAACCCTCCTCACCCACGGCTTCATGGTCGACAAGGACGGCAAGAAACTCTCCAAGTCCGCAGGCGCCGCGCTCAAAGACCTCTTCGATCGCTACGGCGTCGATGTCCTCCGCTGGTGGGTCAGCTCACTCGCATACGAGAATGATGTCAAAGTCGACGAAGAGTTCTTCAAACTCGCCGGAGAGTCTTATCGCAAGATCCGCAACACACTGCGCTTTATGCTCTCGAATCTCGACGATTATGAAGCACAGGACAACCCAGACTTCTCCGACTTCCATGTCCACTCGATCCACGCGTGGGTCCTGGGAGAGTTCAACACACTCGTTGACAAGGTCACCGAAGCCTTCGAGAAGTACGCGTTCCACGAGGCGCACAAGCTCCTCTACAAGTTCTGCAACACGACCCTCTCCGCCGAGTACCTCTCAGCAGTGAAGGATCGTTTGTACTGCGATGCGCCGGATTCCGAGCGCCGACGCATGACACAACAAACACTTGTCGTGCTCACCGATGGACTCTGCAAACTCCTCGCGCCGATCCTCTGCCATACAGCAGACGAAGCGTACCGAGCACTGCACAAGGTCGATCAGAAAGACAAGACCACCTGCGTCCACCTGACCGGATTCCCAACCAAGGTCAATCTCGAAACCGCAACCGCGTGGCCGAAGCTCTGGGAACAACTCGAACGCGCCATGAAAGCCGCCGAGGACACCCGCGCCAGCAGCGACATCGACAACCCGCTCGATCTGGGAATCAAACTCCCGGACCCAGAGGGCACCTTCGAGTGGTTCAACACCGAAGACCTCGCCGACATCTGCGGCGTCTCCCGCTTCGAGTTCACCAAAGACTCCGAGATCGCGATCACCGACCTCAGAGACCAGCCACGCTGCGATCGCTCTTGGAAACGAGACACCACCGTCAAACAACGCTCCGACGGCGGCATGCTCTCAGACCGCGACGCGCAAGCACTGGGTCTCATGTAAAACTCCGCACAGTCCGAGAACGCACGACCAACACCGGTCGTGCGTTTTGCTGCGCCCACATCAATCCCGATAACCCCCAATGTTGCCTCGATGCAACACCGCCGCGAACCATCCCGATTTTCATACCGAATGACGGAATATGAGCCACGACAACACCAACGACTCAAACAGCAATCCGACTCCTGAGAAGCCGACTCCTGAGAAGAAAGTCGTCTCGCCACCGATGCGTGCTCGCAACACGCTCCCGCCGCGCGATCCCTCCGCCGGACCAGACTCCGCGGACAACCTCACCACACTCGCGCACGATCTCTCCAACCTCATCGACGGCTCCATGCGTTGGCTCTCCCTCGCGATCACACAGATGGATCCACAATCCGAAGATCCCAACGAACAACTCGACACCGCGCGTCAGCAGATCGACACCGTACAGCAAACACTCCATCGCATGTCCACGATGGTCAATACCGCGATGCGATCGAACACCATCTCGATCGGTTCCCCTATGCTTGGAGTCTCCGAAGCTGTCTCCACCGCGATGGCGATTGACCACGCCGTGGATGTTGTACGACCGCTCGCATCCCAAGCTGGAGTCCGCATCGAGATCGACATCGACCACTCCGCCGGGAGCATCCCCGCCGGACCGCTCTACACCGTCGTGCTCAACGCGCTCTTCAACGCTGTGCAATCCATCCAACGCGCCACGCGCGTGGACTCGCTCGATCCCGGAGGTCTGATCAAAGTCGCCGCGTCCACTGATAAGAGTCACGACGAGCTCGTCATTACAATTACCGACGACGGCGTCGGACTCACACCAGGGATCAACCCAGAACAACCCTTCAAGCACGGCTACTCGACCGAATCACACGATCAACCAAGCGGGATGGGTCTCTCAATCTCCCGTCAGATCATCGATCAACTTGAGGGTGTCATCTCGCTCACCAATCGGCCTGATCAACAAACCTCTTCACGCCCCGGCGCGATCCTCACTGCTCGAGTCCCAATCCCGCACGACGACCAGTCCCTCGACCGCAAGGTTGGTTAATTACCACGCATGAGTAAATCCAAGCACTCCATCCTGATTGTGGACGATGATCAGATCGTCGCCGACTCGCTCGCCGCGTTCTTCCAATCAGAAGGATGCGAAGCGACCGCGGTCTACACCCCCCACGACGCGATCGAGCAGCTTAAGCAGAACACCTACGACATCCTCCTCACCGATCTCAATCTTCCGAAAATCACAGGGATTGATCTGCTCCGAAAAGCCAAGTCCATCTCCCCATCGACAGCCGTGATCTTGCTCACTGGGTACGCCGCGATCGAGACCGCCGTCGAAGCACTCCGCACAGGTGCTGTGGATTTTCTCACCAAACCGGTCGTCGACGACGAACTTCGTTTAGCGCTCACCCGCGCGCTGCAGCAGCACGAAGTCCTCAAAGAAAACTCATCCCTACGCTCGCGCATCGAATCGACACACTCACTGAGCAACATCGTCGGGACCGATCCGCGTATGCGCACGATCTTCGAGACCATCAACGCCGTCGCACCATCGCGCACCACCGTCCTCATGTCGGGAGAGTCCGGCGTCGGTAAATCCCTCATCGCCGGCGCGATCCACCAAGCATCACCGCGTTCTTCCAAGCCCTATGTCGAACTCGCCTGCGGCTCGATCCCCGAAACACTCCTCGAGTCCGAACTGTTCGGACATGTCAAGGGCGCCTTCACAGGCGCTCACGCCGACAAGCAAGGCAAGTTCCTCGCCGCCGATGGAGGAACACTCTTCCTAGACGAGATCAACTCCGCATCCCCCGCGATGCAACTCAAGCTCCTCCGCGTCCTCCAAGAACGCAAGTTCGAGCCCGTCGGATCCAACGAAACCATCGAGGTCGATGTGCGGGTCGTGCTTGCATCCAACCAACCCCTCGAAGACCTTGTCGCGTCTGGAGAGT
>WUAJ01000082.1 GCA_009827215.1 Phycisphaeraceae bacterium | reverse complement strand
CCCGCGATGTCAGGCTCCACCTCCTGAGGAGACAACACCTGAATCGCAAACACATCGTACCCGCGCCCAACCAGCAGCCGCAGACCAGTCTCGTACCCCTCCTTCATAAAGAAGTCGCTGAGCACGATCATCACGCCCTTGCCTCTACGAGACATCGCGATGCGCTTGCACGCCTGACCAAAGTCCGTCCCGCCCTCAGGAGTGATCGAGCACAAAAACCGCGCCAGATCATGCGTTCTTCTTCGTCCACGCAGATCACGGATATTGCCCGCGATCGATTGCTCCCCCCCAGCAATCACCAGCTCATCGCGCATCCCCACCGCCGTGACCGCGACACGATTCAGATTCAGCAGCCCGATATACCCCAGCGCCATCGCGACTTGTTGCATGTAGTAGAACTTATTGGGTTCGCCGCAATCGCTCGAAGCGCTCGCATCGATCACGATATGCAGCGACAGATCCTCCTCCTCCATGAACAGCTTCATGAAGAACCGATCCAAGCGAGCGTAAATATTCCAGTCGATGTGCCGAAGGTCATCGCCCGTCGCGTAGGGACGATGATCCGCGAACTCGACGCTCTCGCCGCGTTTCTTGGATCGCCGCTGGCCCTTGAGCTTGCCCGCAAAGAGCTTCCGTGACGACACATCCAGATGCGAGATCTTCCCGATCAGCTCAGAAGACAGCAGCTCATCAATCGTCGCAGGCCGAGTTGGATTCTCCGATCGCAGCATCAGTCTTCAATCTCCCGGATCACATCGTCGATCGCCTTATCAATCTTCGTCTCACTCGACCGCGCCCGCCGCGTGTAGGTCTCGTCCGCACCGATCCCTTCAGCGCTGATGACCTCGCGATAGCAACCAGACATGCTCGACACCAATCCCACAAGCACACCCGCAATAAGACTCACTCGGACACCCCCACGAACACCCTGATTCATCGATCTCTTCATCGATCACCCTCCGCATCCCATCGCATAAACACCGTTCCCTCGCCCCCAAGCTTCGGGACCGTCACGAACCCAGTCTCGAGCGGCTCATCAATCACCACGCGGAACACAAACCCATCATCCCAACCATCCCGCAGCGCATCCTTCCCCGCACCCTCCGCACTGAGCGAAAGCAGTCCGCTTACACCACGCTCTTTGATCATCAGCGCATACTGCACACTCATCCAGTCCTCATCACGCGTGCTATACACCACAGGCCCAATCACAAACTCCGACAAGCTCCCGTCCTGCTCCGAAACACACAGATGCGTGCTCCATCCATACCCCCGCTGCTCCGCGACCATCGACCGCGCGCGATCCATCGATTCCGAATCCCCCGCTATTCCCACAACCCAGGTCTCGCCGGGTCCGCGCGTGCGCTCCCCCCCACCGATCGCGCAGCCGCTCAGAAGCAACCCACACACAACCAGAATGGCCGCTCCTCGGATCATGAACCCACCATCGCCGTCGGCTGTGTCGGAGTCAGCTTGAGAATCTCGCGCACCACATCGTCCGAGCTCACGCGATCCGCCTCCGCTTCAAAGTTCATCAGCACACGATGCCGCAGACAAGGCATCGCGACATCCTGGATGTCCTGGTAGCTCACATGGAACCGACCATCGACCAGCGCGCGGACCTTGCCCGCCAGAATCAGCGCCTGCGCCCCGCGAGGACTCACCCCGCAGCGCACATACCGATTCGTTGGACCATTGGGACCACCCGCCGCCGTGTCGGTTTCCGGATGCGTCGCCAATACTAACCTCGCCGCGTACTGCTTCACATGCGGCGCGACCACCACCTGACGCACAAGATCCTGATATTCGAGGATCGCCTTCCCATCGAGCACCTTGCCCGCGACCGGATTCTCCGCGCCCGTCGTCCGATCAATAATCTCCATCAGATCCTCAAGCCCCGCGTACCCCACATCGACCTTAAGCAAGAACCGGTCCATCTGCGCCTCAGGAAGCGGATACGTCCCCTCCTGCTCGATCGGATTCTGCGTCGCAAGCACCAAGAACGGCTCATTAAGCTCGTACGTCTCACCCGCCACCGTCACCGAATGCTCCTGCATCGCTTCCAGCAGCGCCGATTGTGTTTTCGGCGTCGCGCGATTGATCTCGTCCGCGAGCACCACCTGCGCAAAGATCGGCCCCTGCTGAAACTCAAAGCTCCGATGACCAGTCTCCGGATTCTCCGAAACAATGTTCGTCCCGATCACATCCGCCGGCATCAAGTCCGGCGTGAACTGAATCCGACTAAACGGCAAGTGCAATGTCGTCGCAAGCGTCCGCACAAGCAAAGTCTTCCCAAGACCAGGCACACCCTCAAGCAGCACATTACCCCCCGCAAACAACGCCACCAGCACCGCATCGACCACCGCCTGCTGACCCACCATCACCTTGCCGATCTCATTCCGCAACTGCGAAAAACTCGCTCGGAACTGCTCGCACTGCGCCTTGACCTCAGCCGGTGTCTCCAGATGCTCGTTCATGCTCATATCAAACTCCTCGCCGAACCCTCGGCGTTGGTATCTTCACTCTATCAACTATTCCTGCCCGTCATACTCATCCCGCGCCCGCTTCTTCGCTGCCCGAAGCGCACTGAGCGCATCAATCGTCTCGTCTTCCTTCGATTCCACCTTCTTGGGTTTACCGATTGCAGCCCCCCCAGTTCCAGATGAGCCTTCTTCTTGTCCCGACAGCGCCACAGGCCCGTCCAGGATCTGCACCGTCTGATCCGCCTCAAACTTACGAGCGGATTGCTTACGATCGTCCCCAGTCCTCGATTCGGTGCGCACGCGAGCCGCGCGCATCGCCGCCGTCACGTCCATCGAGCGATCCGTTTCCTTGTGCGCCCCGCGCCGCACGAACGCCGCGATCGCGCGCGGATCGATCCGCACCCGCCGCACCGCGACATCCATCAAGAAAATCGTGATCCCGATGATCGCCACCACCATCCAGATCGGCGTCAGCGCCACAGGCATCGTCAGCCCCTCACGCGACCACAAATCCGACCCCGACGGATCACTCGCATCGAGCATCCGGCCACCAGTAATCGACGCCACCTGTCTCAGCAAAGGCAGATTCGTTTTCAGCGACTTGTACTCATCCGCAAACGGTCGGATCACCGCCGCCTGCGCACTGCCCTCAAGCACACGCCCCTCCTCACCCTCTGCCTGAGATGCAGCCCGGTACTGCATATTGACCACATACGAACCGGGCTTCGAAGAATCAAAGTCCCCCTCGTACCGACCAGGCCCAACCTGACGCAGCTCCACAATCTCCCCGACCCCATCAGGAGTCGAAGCACGCGCCCTGAAGTTCGCAAAGTCCATCCGCTCCCCGCTGGGATCAAACGCCTCGACCACCACGCGCGTCCGCTCGCCCGTGTTCTCCGTCGTCACGCGCAGCGTCGACTCCCCGCCCGGACGCATCGCCCATCGAACATGCTGCTCCCAGAACTGATTGAACCCGCTCCACCCCACCCAAGCGGGAGACCAGCGCGACGACACATCACTTGTAAACGTCACGACCTTCCCGAGCCCGTACTGCCACTGCGCCGCGATCGGGTCCTCTTCCTTCCCGCGAAGCGTCACCAGCGACAACCCCTCACGCTCCGCCGCGACCACATACCCCTGAATCGCAGGCACCGCATTGATCCCACGCATCGTCTCCGTCGGAACCCCCGTCCGCGATGGACTGAACGCCTGCCCCTCCCAGATCAGTGCTCTACGAATAGTCTGCGCCTCCTTAATAAAGATCTGAGGCAGCGTCGCGAGCGCATTATTACTCACATTGTAATACGTCCCCCCAGTCATCCGCGCCATCGTCCGCAGCGTGTTCGTGTCCCCCGCCGAGTGGGGATTCACACCAACCGCGGAGATCGTGATCCCTGACTGCTTGAACTGACGCAATAAACTCCGCGACATCGACGGATCACCATCACTGATCACAATGCAGTGCTTCTGTCCCGCCTGAGCGTTCTGCAGTCCAGCAAGCGCCAGCTGCAGCGACGGATCAAAGCTCGGCATGTCCCCAAACTGCAAGTTGTTAATCGACTGACGCACTGCTGAACGATCACCAACTGGAGACAACGGATACACCCAGTCCGTCCCGCCGATCCCTTGGTATTCGATGATCCCGATCAGATCCAAGCGAGACAACGCATCCGCCGCAGCATTGGCAATCTGCTTCCCGTAAAACACGCCCTTAGGAATCTCAACAGAGTGCACAATCAACGCCAGCGCCCCGCGAGGCATCTGTCGCTTTTGAGGAGGATCAAGCCGAATCGGAAGCGCATCAGCAAGCGGCGAACCGATCCATCCCCCAGCACCAAACGACTCGGGACCACCGATCATCACGATCCCTCCCCCCGTGTCATGCACATACTGGCGCATCATCTCCTGCTGCGTCTCCGCGAACGAGTACGCCGACTGATTGATCATCACCACCGCTTCATACGACGCCAGCTCGGGAAGACTTCCCGGAAACTCCGCCGCTGTAATCCGCTTGGTTTCCAGCTCCGCCGCGTGCAGCGCATCCTCGATCCACACCGCCTCGCGTGGATCCTCCGCGACCACAAGCACCAACCCTTCGCTGCCCACAAAGGTGATCACCGAGCCGTTGTTGTTCTGGCGGAGCGAGTCCCCGATCGTCGTCCCCACAGTCCCATCATCATTCAATGAAGCGATCGGCTCAAACACCGCGTCGTACAGCTGAGGTCCCGGCTGATTCACCGCGATCGGAACACGAATCACATTCCGACCCTTTTTGAGCTCCGCGTAGTACCCAAGCTCATCCGGAGCCGGATCAAGATCAATCGGAGTCCCCCCACGCGAGACCATCAATCGACCCACCGCCGGAGTCGTGCTCGTCAGCACCACCTTGAGCGCGATCGTCTCACCCACGCGCGTGTTCGCCGGCGCCTGCACCCCCTCGACCATGATCTCTTCCGCGTACTCAAACTCAACAGGGAGCACATCGATCGGTATCCCAGCTGCCTTCGCCTGCTGCGCCGCCTGGAACAGCGACCCCTCCGTCTCGTTCGCGTCCGTCACCAGCACGATCCGCGCCGCCGCGTCCGTTGCTGAGTTCGCGATCGCTTGATTGACCGCCGACGCCAGGTTCGTCGCTTCCGTATCCCCAATAAACTGGCGCTCGATCCCGCGCACAAACTTACTCGGAGACGCCTGCACGATCGAATCCCGCGCCGCCGTGATCACCCCAAGCTTGTCATCCGGCTGCCGCGACCCCTCCTGCGCCAGCTCCACAAACGAGTCCACCCGCGGCTGCACACTCGAAGGAATCGAGCGCGACACATCGTTAATCACCGTCACCCCGACCGCCGTCGCCTCGTCCCGATACGAAGGACGCGCCAGCGCCGAGATCACCAGCACCAGCGCAATCACGCGGATCACCAGCGCCGCGATCCGCGAAGACTTCCCGAGCCCCGCCAAACTCTTGCGCGCCAAAAAGATCGTCAAAGGCACACACAGCGCCAGCAGCACCAACATCATCGGCTGATCAAACTGAATCGGTCCGAGTTGCAAAGAAGCAAGCATCACAATCATCCACCCCCACAAAAACCCATAAACATATATGGGATCATCTGAATCCGATTGTTCCCCGAATCCAAGATCACCAACCGGTTATCCCAGATCCCACTCGCCCAAGGTGTTGCCAGCTCCCCATCCCCACGACCCGCAACGCCAAACATTTCAAGCGTCTTCCCCGTCTTCAAATCGATCATCCGTACAACATTGCCACCAAACTCGCTGATCAACCCGATCGAACCAAAGACCTTGACCCCGTATGGAAACTTCATCGGCGCGTAATCCGGATCATGATCCGACGCATACCACGCGATCAGCTCCCCATCGAGCCCCACGCGCCCTACCCGATGATGTGCCGAGTCCACCACCACCAGCTCCTCCACCCCATCGTTCATCCACAGCCCAATCGACTGCGGACGCGACAACGCCACCTCCCCATCCGACCCATCCACCGTCTCCGACGCCGTCCCGATCTGACCATTCCAGATGAGTTGGACTTCATCACCATCCCGTTCAACGAGATACCGCGAGATCCGATCGTTCCCGCCGTATTCGCTGATCATCAACTCGTACACCCCATCCTCATCCGCTCGCACGATCACATCCGTCGGATAGATGAACTCCCCCTCACCCTCGCCGTAGACCCCAAACTCAAAGTCCGGCCCGCTCCCATCCAAAGGCAATCCATACATCAACACGCGATGCTCATGCGTGTCTGCGACATACGCCGCGAGCTGATCCTTCTCAAACAGGTGCACCCCCACCGTCACCCCCGTCGGCATCCCGCGATCAAAGATCGGCATCAACACCTCACCCACCTGCCCCCCAGTAGACAGCTCAATCGTCTGCATGCGCGCCGTCTTATCGATCACCACCGCGACCGCTCGACTGTCTCCGTCAGTAAACACATCCATCGCGCGCGGATACACAAACTGCCCCGGATGCGTCCCCGTCTCCCCCAGCACAATCGGATCAACCAATCGCCCCGATGCATCCGTTGTTGATTCTTCATTGCAACCACCCGCAACCACCGCCCACACAAGCAGCGCGATTCCCCCAACGAGTTGTCCAGAACGAATCAACATCATGCAATACCCATCATAGTGGGTTCTAGTGCTCCGCGTTCTCGTGGTTGCTCCTGGACAACAACCATCCGCCGATCACAGAAACCACCAGCGCGACCACCATGATATTGAGCAGCGCCGCCGACAATCGTTCCAGCCGCGCATAATGCAGATCCGCGAGCAATCCCTGCGACAGTGTTGATACCCCCGCTCGTGTGATCATCACGCTCGCTTCGATCTCATGGACCGCGAGCAAGCCGCACAGCACCCCTGCTCCCACACTCGCGACCAAACACCCACGCCCGTGCGTGTTCCACCACGCGCCCACCCCCCCACCAAGCGACCATCGCTGCGACAACAACTCCCCGCGCTCGCGCCCCGCGAGCACCGCGCCCATCACCGCGCTGACCACAAGCACGCGCGCCAGCAACCCGACCACCTCACCCATACCACCATTCAACCACTCAACCCCCGCCACCGTTGCACCCACCAATACCCCAGGAACCAGCGCCGTCGCCGACGCGCCGAACACGCAGAGCACACCAACACCGCGCACCAACCTGCTCGCGTCCCCAAGCAAACACGCGACCCCCATCGCATACCCCGCGCCGATCACCCCTACCACACACCCAATCCACACCGAATGCGCGATCGCGTCGCCGCGCTCGCTCCAGAACAACCACATCGATCGCCAATCATCAATCGACACCCCGAGCACCACCATCGGAACAACTACGGCACACACCCAAACCATCAACGCAAACACCCAACCTCCGCTCCGTCTCCACACCCGCTCCACACCAGTCCCCACCATCGCGCGCCCCGTCGCGCCGCGCACCACCACCCGCGTCACCCACCACGCGCCCAGCACACCGATTAATACCATCGGAGATCCGAGCACCCACACCACCCCCCAATCATCAGAGCCGCGCTGCGCCAGCTCACGCCACACCACGATCGACCAGGTCTCGAGCTGCGCCAGATGCATCGGAACCCCGCTCCCGAGCATCACCAATCCCGTCAATCCCCACGCACGCATCAGCGTCCCACGATGCAATCCGATCCACACCTTAGCGCGTGCCATCAAACCCGCAGGTTCCAGATCCATCATGTCCTGATGGATCGAGTCGCGTGTGCTGCTTCCCGCGATCACCACCGCTGCGATCACCGATCCCCACAGCGCCATCCCGAGCACGCCAATCGCCTAACCCGCCCCGATCGTCATCCACCGATTCCCCTCGCCACTCGTCGACCACTCGATCAACCACCCCCCCACCAAAGTATCCGGCGCTCGCGCCAGATTCATCGCCCCATAGATCGCATAGCTCGGCATCCACATCGGAACCAACACCAGCGCCCACACCCACCGCCTCGTGCTCCCCATCAATACCCGCGCCAACGGAACCCCAAACACCACCGAAAACAACGCGATCCCGCCCGCGATCAAAGTCGTTCGCGTGATGAGCCCCAACCCACTCCGGCGCATCAATCCGATGCCTTCCGAGACCGCTTCTGCGTCAACAGCCCCCACCGCACCGAGCAACACCGCGCCGCAAACGAGCGCCCATACCACAACCATCCCCCCAACAACCACCCACATCCCCAATCGCATGTCACCCTTCCCATTTCCCATCCGATCAGTCTACCCCAACACGATCACGCCAAATCAAACCAAGTTCACGAAAGTTCACACCAAACTCAACTTTGCGGGTAGAATCCAAACACCGCACAGGACTCGTGGGTTACCAGCCCATCCGCGGCAAACAAGTCGGTACACAAATTACAACATACGGATCAACACAACATGATCGACATCCGCAAACTCAAAGAACTCGTCAAACTGATGGTCGAAAACGAACTCTCCGAACTCGACCTCCGCGACCAATCCGAAACCGTCACCATCAAGCGAGGCAACGAGAACGAGCCCGTCATCTACCACGCCCCAGCCGCGGCACCCGCAGCAGCGCCCGCCGCTGCAGCCGCTCCAGCAGCAGACGCAAGCGACTCCGGATCCGCAGACGCCGATGCCGGACTCATCCCGATCGAATCCCCGATGGTCGGAACCTTCTATACCAAACCCAACCCAGAGTCCCCAGTCTTCGTGAATGTGGGTGACCAGGTCGGACCAGACTCCGTCGTCTGTCTCGTCGAAGCCATGAAAGTCTTCAACGAAATCAAAGCGGAGAAATCAGGAACCATCGCCAAAATGTGCGTCAACGACGGCGACGCCGTCGAGTTCGGACAACCACTCTTCCTTATCAAACCAAACTAATCCCTCTTCAACCACTGCTCAGAACCTGATCCGAAGACCACCCCGAGATCCACCCCATGTTCCAACGCGTGCTCATCGCAAACCGAGGCGAGATCGCCCTCCGCATCATGCGGGCCTGCCAAGAACTCGATATCGAAACCGTCTGCGTCTACTCCACCGCAGACAAAGACGCGCCGTACCTCAAGCACGCCGACGA
>WUAJ01000081.1 GCA_009827215.1 Phycisphaeraceae bacterium | reverse complement strand
CACGACCTCCTTGCGCAACCCAAATCCAGCAAGCATCATCTCAAGACAGATCAGCACCAAGCCCGGAGCGAGCGCGATCGAATACCGCTCATCCCATCGGGTCACCGTAGCGCTCCCGATGTTTGCTTGATCTCCGCGAGCGATGAGGTCCTGATACACCTGCGCCAGATCAATATCACCCGTCCCGATCTCCAGGTACGCCCCGCCGGGTGTCGCCGTTGCAATCTTTGAGAGCGTCCCAGAATCAAGTCGGGACTGCACGAAATTGCCGCCCTGACGGACAGGACGATTGTCTTCGTCAAGCACTCGTGCACCACCCTCTGAACCAATCCCCAACGCCAAGATCCGAATCCCAGCCGCACCCGCCGCAGTCGCCGCTTCAATCGGAAGCGATTCTTGATCCTCACCATCGGTAATCAGGATGATGTCTCGATGCGAAGCACTGTCCGAATCTTCGAGATCGTAGAAAACCATGTCCATACACCGACGGATCGCGTCGCCAATATTGGTGCCGCCCATATCAACGGACTTGGGTGATAACTCATCGAGCGCCAGATCAAAGAACAATCGGTCGGTTGTCAAAGGCGATTGCACCGAAGACGATCCCGCAAACGCAACCAGACCAATGCGATCAGTCTCAAGCTCCGCAACCAAGTCCGTGATCCAGAGCTTGGCGCGTTCCAGCCGATTCGGTGCCACATCCCGCGCAAGCATCGAGCGAGACACATCGACGAGGAACACAATGTCGCGTCCCTTCGCTTCTGTGGTTTTCTGATGCGGATTGGCGCGAGGCCGCATCGTTGCGCCCACAATCAATACCAATCCAATCACCATCGCGATCGATCGAGCCCCAACGATCAATGATCTCCGCCGTCCAAATAGCATCGGGAGGCGATCACTGTCCGCAAACTTGCGTGCTACTTTCACGCGATAGCGCGCCGCAATGAAACCAACAACTACCAACGCAATCACACCCCAGAGCGCCAGCGCCCACCGCCAATCCGCGAACTCGAAGTCCTCACCCAAGAATGTCGGCATCAAGCTTGCAATATCCATCATGCCACCTCCCCAGCGATCCCGATCCGCGATACATAACCACCAAACATCAGAATTAAACAGCCAACCGCAAATGGGTGATACAACTCCTCATACCGCGTCGTTTCGGAAATCTGCACTTCTGTGCGTTCGAGTTCATCAATCGTCGCGTACACATCTGCGAGATCATCGAGCGAGCTCACACCCCAGAACCCGCCTCCTGTGTGTTCAGCGACGGCAGTCATCCGCCGTTCATTGACCTCTTGTCCCATGCCCAATGCAAGCCCACCGAACTGGTTCCGCACCCCGCCACGGATCCCGATGATGTAGATCTTGATACCCCATTCCGCTGCCAGCCGTGCCGCTTGATCAGGGGAGTAATCCCCAGCACGGTTTTCGCCATCCGTAAGCAGGATGATCGCTTTGCTTTTAATCTCAAAATTTGGGTCATCCAAATCCGCCTTCATCGAATCTTCTGATGCTTTGAGTCGAGCGCATGCGAGCACCAGCGCATCACCGATCGCGGTGGACCGTTCGCTTTCCACACGCGGGATCTCCACGCGTCGGATCGCATCCACCAGCACATCGTGTGACTGTGTCAACGGCATCATCGTGTCGGCATATGTTCCGAACACCACAAGACCGAGCAGATCACCCGCGCGCCCCTTGAGTTCCTTCCCGTTGCCCACCACGAACTGCTCAACCACCTTCTTCACCGCGATCAATCGGGTTGTCCGCGTACCCTCAAACTCAGCCGGCTCTTTCATCGATCCCGATCGATCAACAACAAGCTCGATCGCGATCGCGTCCTGCTGACTCTTGCGATCCGTGATCGCTTCGCGAGGACGAGCCAGCGCGACGAGCCCCGCAAGCAACCCAAGTGAGAGCAGCAGGGGAGTAACCCAACGAAAACGCGTACGCAGACTCATACCCGCTGCGGCAATGCGCGAGGGGACAGACGATTCCACGCCCCTCCTCCGTCGATCCCCAAGTACACGGATCACCCAGATGATCGGCACGATCAACGCAAACCAAAGCACCCAAGGATATGCGAACTCCGCATTCATCCCGCCACCCCGCATATTTCGATCGCGCGTCGTGCCGCGTCCCGCACGGCTGCTGTGTCTATCTCTTCACCGCAAAACCGCGCCGACTCCACCTCGCGTGCGATCACCCCGAGCCCGCCATACTGACCCTTCAACTCGATCAGTGCACGATGCAATGAGCCAATGTCTTCATCATTCAACCGCTCTGCGTGTGCGGCGATCATCAACACTGAAGCCGGATCAACCCCCTGCGTTTCGTCGTCGTGAGTTCGACGGATATACCACACCGCCAAGCCCCCGATCACAATACACACTCCCGCAGCGATCACGATCACGCCAGCATGATCCTCTGCGATCTCTTCTTCCGGCATCCCCGCAAGCAACACTTCCCCCTCCAGCTCGCTCCCATCATTTTCGCTGAGCACAGAATCAACCCGGACTTCAATCGGAGCGAGCCGCGCTATACGCTTGCCAATCTCCGCCGTTCCGGCGCGAATCCCAAACCCATCCACCAGGTACTCGCCACCAAGGAACGGCGATGCGACAAACACATCCTCGCGTATGAAGTGTTCACCATCAAAGGTCACCGCCCCTTTATGCTCAGACTCCAGTGTCCACCCCAGCTCCACCCACTTTGGTTCAATCAACTCAACACGAACCCCATCATCCCACTGAAGCACGGCACGGATCGTCAGAGATTCCGTCAACTCGATCGAATCTTGATCGAGCATCACCATCAACTCCGCTCCAGTGCGAGGTTCGACAATCGTCGACTCCAATGCCAATTCCTGGACACCGCCCTCAGGACTCACCCCTCCGCATCCGCCGATCAGCAGAGCAAGCACGACTCCAATCACAATCTGTATTCGCAGCGCACGCATCATCTCCGCATGCCTCGCTGATGGAAGTAGCGGATCAACTCATCCGCGTAATCATGGCCAGTCGAGAGCTCAATGTGATCGATCTGTGCATTCTTCAGTGTCGAAACAATCATCTCATTTTCTGCGATCGCACGCTCCCGATACCGAGTGCGTACCTTCTTTGATCCAGTATCAACAAGGAACCGCTTGCCACTCACCGGATCATGCATGCGGATCATGCCCGCGCGAGGGAGTTCGAACTCGCGAGGATCAGTGAACTGCATCGCGATCACCTCGTGCCTGCGTGAGAGCATCCGCATCTCGCGCCCCCAGCGTGGTTCGCCTTCGTTGTTCATCCCTGACAAGAAATCAGACATCACGATCACGATGCACCGCCGTTTGTGCGTTCGTCCGATCTCCATCAGCACAGTCGACAGATCTTCTTGGTTGTTTCCAGGTGAAGCATCAATCAGCTCACGGATAATCCGCATCCCATGGAGCCGTCCCTTCGTCGCCGGAACATGCAGCGTCTTGCCATCTTCCAGGTGGTCCGACCCAAACAAGCACAACCCCACCTTGTCGTTGTTCCGACCCGCCGCGAGCGTGAGCACAGCACCCACCTCACTCATAAGTTCATGCTTCGAACGCCTGATTGTCCCAAACGCTGTAGACCTTGAGCAGTCCACCGCAAGCACGACGGTTAGCTGCCTTTCCTCTTCAAACCGCTTGATAAACGGCCGCCCCATTCTCGCCGTCACATTCCAATCAATTGAACGGACATCATCCCCCGGCTGATACTCTCGTACCTCAGAAAACTCGATCCCCTGCCCTTTAAATGCCGAGTGATAGCTCCCGCCGAACAGGTCATCTACCCGCCGTCGCGCACGGATTTCCAGCCGCTTGACCGCCTGCATGAGCTCTTCAGTAATCATGCCTGGGATGCCCTCACTGAATCGTGACTATTCAAGGGATCGGGATCCGATCGAACACTTCCTGCACCAGGTCCTCACTCGTGACACCTTCCGCTTCCGCCTCATAAGAGATCATCACACGATGACGCAGCACATCCATCCCGATCATCTTCACATCGCTCGGCGTGACAAAGCCGCGTCCTTCCAAGAACGCATTGGCTCGAGCAGCGCGAGCAAGCGAGAGTGAAGCGCGAGGTGAAGCACCAAACTCAATGAGTTTCTCCATGTCCAACTTCCAAAGCACCCCAGCCGTGGATGGATCACGCGTTGATTGAACAATCGAGACGATGTAGTTCTTGAGTTTCTCATCGATGTAAATCGAATCGACTGTCTTCCGTGCAGCGCCGACCTGCTCAAGCGACATCATCGAGGAGACTTCGGGGATCTCCAGCGTGCTCATCATCCGATCAACAATCAGTCGCTCCTCGTCTTTCGTTGGATACCCAACCTTGATCTTGAGCATGAACCGATCGACCTGTGCTTCCGGAAGCGGATAAGTCCCTTCCTGCTCGATCGGATTTTGCGTCGCAAGCACCAAGAACGGCTCACCCTCACCCGTGAGTGGGTAAGTCTCGCCGCCGATCGTTGCGTGTCGTTCCTGCATCGCTTCGAGCAGCGCGGACTGCACCTTCGCCGGAGCGCGGTTGATCTCATCCGCAAGTACGATGTTTGCGAAGATCGGCCCCTTCCGAGCAGTGAAGCTCGACTCTTTGGGGTTGTAGATCTCCGTACCAATCAAGTCCGCTGGGAGTAGATCGGGAGTGAACTGGATGCGCGCAAACTCCGCTTCCAGCGCCTGCGCGAGCGTGGTCACCGTCAGCGTCTTCGCAAGCCCAGGAACACCTTCAAGAAGGACATGCCCACCTGTCAATAAGCCGATCACCAGCGAGCGGATCATCTGCTCCTGACCTACAACCACAGTCCCAACAGCTTGAATCAGTTCATTGATCGGTTGCGCTTGCGACGCAATCAACTCATTACTCGGCGCCTCTGAAATCGAAACTCCCAAAGCGACCTCCTTGTTACTCAGCAGTGTCCATGGCTCAGCCATCGGATCAATGTGTCAACTTTACAGAAAAAACAGTGCCCTTGCATGAGTACAGGCCACTGTGGGTTCTACAACACAATGATGTCAAAGTTCATTCAGCCGGTCATGAAAAAGCAAGTTTTTTGACCGGAATCAAGCAATCAGTTCGTGCTCGGAGGCGGAGCATCATTCTGAGCACCAGCCGGCTGCTGCGGATTGATGTCAATCTCCCCGAACCGTTCTTCGTACTGACGAACAGCGCCGCCGATGCTCATCGCCAGACGCTTCGCGCCCGCCCAGTTCATCACAACGCGGGATCCCACAGAGAACACCATCATTGGTGCCTGTCCAGGGACCTGCATCGGCATGTTCAGTCCGAAGTCCATGATCAACTCTTCCTGCGTGTTGGAGTTGCGGATGGTGTTCGCGTAAGTCGTGTGCATCTTTGATTCGTCGATGCGGAGCTGGACCTGCTGTTGCTGTGGTTGTTGTTCGGCCATCGTTCTGTCACTCCATGCTGATGATCAATATCAGATCAGTTCTCGGTCTATCCCTATAAAGTGCCGGAGGGGGGACTCGAACCCCCACTCTGTTTCCAGAAGCGGATTTTGAATCCGCCGCGTCTACCAATTCCGCCACTCCGGCTCTGTGGGCCACCATCCTAGACACCCAACCTCCACCCAACCAACCATAACTACCCATCTCTGACCCAAGAAGACCCCATTCTCAGCCGATCCAAGACTACACTTCCAGTCCTGCTGAACTGTTCAGCAGGGTCGAGCCGGGACGCAGGCGTGCGCAGGCGGCTCGACAGCAGCCCAGCACGCACCCACACCACCTGTAGGTTGGTGTCATATCAAGGCAACTCACCATGTCCAACACCGTCAAGATCGAAGAAGCCGGCCCATGCCGGAAGAAAATCTCCATTGATGTTCCAGCAGAGAAGGTCAATGAAGCGATGGAAACCGCGTACGCGACAGTCGCACACGAAGCAACCATCCCTGGATTCCGTAAAGGACGCGCCCCGCGTCGCCTCGTCGAAAAACGATTCGGTTCCTATGTCCAGGACGAGACCCGCTCACGCCTCTGTGCTTCCGCATACCAAGAAGCCGTCGAGTCCAATGAACTCAAGGTACTCGCTCATCCACCCGCAGAGTATTTCGAGGATGTCGAAGTCGAAGCAAACAGCCCAGTCCACATCGAAGTTGAAGTCGAAGTCATGCCTGAGTTCGATCTCCCAGAGCTCAAAGACATCGAAGTCTACAAGCCAGACAACACCCTCCCAGACGGCATGGTCGACGACGAGATCAAGAAGATCGCGATCAATGAAGGTGACCTCGACGAGCAGGACAAGTCCGAGAAGGGCAACTACCTGACCGGTAAAGCCGTCATGGTCGACGAAGAAGGAACCGAGCACTACAACATCGACGGCGCCGTCATCCAACTCCCAGAAGAGGGCGACGAGGGCATGATCCTCGGCGTCATCGTTCCGGACTTCACCAAGCAGGTCGGGACACCGAAGGAAGGCGACTCCGTCACTGTCAAGGTCAAGGGACCAGAGAATCACGAAGTTGAAGCGCTCCGCGGCAAAGACCTCACAGTCACTTTCGAAGTGACCAAGATCTACGCAATCGTCCCAGCACCAATGGCAGACATCGTCGCGAAGTACGGCTTCGCATCAGAAGACCAGCTCAAAGAGATGGTCTCAAACCGACTCGAGCAGCGTGCTGTTGCTCAGCAGCAGAGCGTCATGCGTCAGCAGGTCGTCAAGTACCTCGCAGACAACACCGAGTTCGATCTACCCGCAGGACTGACCGCTCAACAAGCCGCCCGCTCGCTCGAGCGTCAGCGCATGGAGCTCATGTACCGAGGCGTTGACCCAACCGAGATCGAGCAGAACATGGCGCAGCTCCGCAACGCATCCGCGGCACGCGCGACCGCAGAACTCAAGCAGTTCTTCCTAATCAACAAAGCCGCCGAAGCACTCGATGTCCAGATCGAAGAAGCCGAGATCAACGCACAGATCGTGCAAATGGCCATGCAGCAAGGCAAACGCCCAGAGCAGTTCCGCGAGGAACTCATCAAGAGCGGCCAAGCCCAAGCCCTCGTCCAGCAAGTCCGCGAGCACAAAACAGTGGACAAGATCCTGGAAGACGCAAAGGTTGAAGACATCTCCGCAGAAGACTTCAATAAGAAGTTCGCCAACGCCGAGTGAACTTCGACTGCGAAACTGTTCCAATCCTCCACAAGAACCCGGGAATACCCGGGTTCTTTTTTTGTCGTTGTGCCTAGAATACTCGACATACACCCCACACTTACGAGGACACCACCATGACCAGCGCACCAACCCACGCCAAAGGCCTCGAAGGCGTCATCGCAGGCGAAACCGAAATCTGTAAAGTCGAACAATCCGCACTCATCTACCGCGGATACGAGATCGCCGACCTCGCCGCCAACGCATCCTTCGAAGAAGTCGCCCATCTCCTCCTCGTCGGACACAAGCCATCCGCTGATGAACTCAAGCACTTCCAAGCCGAGCTGGTCGCGGAGCGGAAGCTCCCTGAACCAGTTCTCAACTTCCTGAAGACTTCAGGTGACCTTGTCAACCACCACAGCGCTGTTCCGATGGACATCCTCCGGACCGCAGTCTCAATCTTGGGACACCTCGACCAAGATTGCCAAGACAACTCCCCAGAAGCAAACCTCAAGAAGTCCAAGCGTCTGCTCGCCAAGATCCCGACCATCATCGGACACATGCAGAACTCCATCGATCGTCGTGACTTCGTCGAGCCAGACGCGAATCTCTCGCACTCCGCGAACCTCCTCTACATGATGACCGGCGAGCAACCATCCGAAGAAGCCGTCAAGGTCATGGATGTTTCCCTCGTCCTCTACGCAGAACACGACTACAACGCGTCAACCTTCACCTCCCGCGTCATCGCAGGAACACTCTCCGACCTCCACGGCGCGGTCACCGGAGCAATCGCCGCACTCAAAGGCCCACTCCACGGCGGCGCCAACGAAGCCGCGATGGACATGCTCGCAGAAATCCGCAATGACATCGGTCACGAAAACGATGACGCGAAGATCGACGCATGGATGCAGACTGCATTCGCCAACAAACGCAAACTCATGGGATTCGGTCACCGCGTCTACAAAAACGACGACCACCGCGCCCCGATCCTCCACGCACTCGGACGCAAAGCCGCCGAAGCCCGCGGACCTGAGTTCGTTAAACTCTTCGAACTCGGGGAGACCGTCCAGAACATCATGGAGACCCAGAAGAACATCTTCCCAAATGTCGATTTCCCCTGCGGCATGACCTACTTCACCATGGGAATCCCTGTCCCGCAGTACACCCCGATCTTCGTCGCTTCGCGCATCACCGGCTGGTGTGCCCACATCATGGAGCAGCACGCCAACAACCGCCTTATCCGACCACGCGTTGCCTACACAGGACCAGATCTCCGCAACTGGAACGATTAATCATCGATCATCTCATTCTCAAACGAAGCCCGTGCAAGAGCACGGGCTTTTTTCCTATGATGTATACAGCACAATCCACGGAGCGATCATGATTCAGTTCAACTGCGACAAATGCGACATGCTCATCGAACTCGATGACGACCAAGCGGGCACCAAGCACGAATGTCTAAACTGCGGCGACATCAACCGGGTCCCAAACCCACACAACGCTGATGTCCAACCACCAGAACCAAACGACCCAGTCGATTCCAAAAAGATCGACCGAGCCGCCAAAGCCGGATACCCCGCTGACTTTGGTCCAGAAGCCAAAGTATTGAAAGTCCGACGCTGCTGGTTCCGTTCCCGTGCCATCCGTTTCTCGATCACAGCACTCATCGTTGTTGCTTCGCTAATCGGTCTACTCTGGACCAAACTCGGTGATCACGGCATGATGTACTACATCCTCTTCGCGATCCTCACAATTGGTGGTCTCGCTCTCATCGGATGGTGGTGGGTGGACCGCTTCACCGCTGCATTTGAGATCACAACCAAACGAACCATCATGCACCGAGGGTTCTTCTCGAAATCTTCATCCGAAGTGGTGCACGACAACATCCGCAATATCCAAGTTGACCAATCCTTCCTCCAGCGTATGACCAATGTCGGACGCGTCGGAATCTCATCATCAGGAC
>WUAJ01000009.1 GCA_009827215.1 Phycisphaeraceae bacterium | reverse complement strand
GTGAGATGGACGGGAAATCGATCGGATAGACCGCGACCGGGAACGGCGCCTTCTTCTCGGCGGCGATGATCGTGTACGAATCGTCGTGGATGCTCGCGATCTTGCCGAGCTTGAAAGCGCCGCCCAGGTACCACGCCGCTTGGATGTGGTACATATGCCGACCGATCGCGGTCACGAAGGCGTGGGTCGATGAGTCCTGGCAGGTCTTGAAATCGACCATCCCAGATACGGAGTGCGCATCGCGGTGGGGTCTGAACTCTTCCATGTGCCGGTCGACACGCGCCTTGCACGGGATTATGATGTGTTTGCCGTCCACATCGAGCTCAACCCGCCAGATGAACACCCGCTCGTTGTGCCCCTTGCTGTCGATGAGCAGGTGCCGGGTCTCCGGGTGCGCCTCGACCCGACGGCGCATCGCCATGATCTTCTCGTACCACCCTTTGCGCATCAGGATCGCATCGGGATGCTTGAGCTGGAGCTTTTGATGGGCGACCTCCGCCGTTGGTCCCAACCCTGTTTTGTCGTACTTCATGACCCGCTCGTCGAAATCATCGGGCTCAAGTATCGCCGAGTGCATGGCCTGGCCGAAGTAGAAGTCTGCTTTGAACTCCAGCGGTGCGTGGAGGGAGTGCTCGCCGTGGATGCCGGAGATGCAGAACTGTTTGATCGTCGAGAAGTTGAGCGCGTCGATCTTGTGGTACTTCTCGGCGGGCATGTCGTCGTACACACCGTCCGGCGGGCAGACGATCGACCATTTGTCGACGGGCTTGAACATGCTGTGGGTGGGGGCGCTGGACATCAGAACTTGCTCTCGTCGATCAACCGGCCGTTGCTGAGCCGATAGAAAAATGACTTGTTGGATGGGTTTGGGATGACCTCGATGACATCCACCGCGGCGACGGCTTTGTCGATCGCGGCCTGCATGTGCGACTCGCTGACCATGCGGCGGGCGACCCGGCGCTCCCGGTTGATCACGATCTTGCGTGCATGGATCAGTCTCAGAGGTGGACTCATGCCGACTGCTCCAGGTGTTGCTTGCATCCCTGATTGACCTCGCGCTGGACCACGATCATCGAGCGGTAGAGTTTGCAGATGGCGTAGTTGTCCAGGTCGCCGCGTTCAAAGCGTGGTTTGGCGTCGTGGATCGATCCGTAGCTCTTCATGCCGGCGAGCTGCGCCGATTCGGTCAGGCTCATGCCGCACAGTTCGAGCCCGGCCATCGCGACGGTGATGCGTGCGGCCGTCAGCTTCTTGGCGCGGCTCTGGGGACCGGTGCGCGAGAGGTCACCGACCGAAACACCGAGCCCGTGACAGATCTCGCGACGCATCTGCTTGGGGTCGGGCTTGCCGTGGATCTTGATTGGATGGTTCATTGGTTTTCCTCGTTGTGTTCGGTGTTGTCTGAGAGCTCGGGCATCGCGCTGCCGCGTTTGCGGTTGCACGGTTCGCAGGCGAGCTTCATGTTGTTGTGGTTGTCCTGGCCTCCGCGTGCGAGCGGGATGACATGATCGAGTGTGGCTGTGCGCTGAGTGAGTTTCTTCCCGCACACCCAGCACTTGTTGTTCTTGCGCAGCATTTTGGCTTTGGTCTTGGAGTACCCGCCAGAGCGACGATCACGCTTGCCTCGATATCCTCCGACTGGTGGAGCGGAACGCGCCATTTTGATCGCCTGACTCAATGACACATTCCGCAATCCCGACTTGGTTCCGCTCACATGCGCGGTGGCGCCACGCTTGGCAAACGGCCAGTAGTTCACGAGCAGATCGCCCTTGATCTGCCAGTGTGTGTTGGTGCGTTTGACGGCTTCCATGCCGGCCGCTTCAACACACTGCACAAAGTTGTCCCAGACCGATGAGTCACTCATGCGCTCTTCTCCTGGGGCTGGTTCTGGGGGTGGTTTGTGTCGAGGGTGACCGCGCCTGATTCGACGGCCATGTGACGGAACCAGTAGGCGGTGTTGGTGAAGCCCAGCGGGTTGAACTCCAGAGCGTCGGTCGGGTTCTTTGTTGATTGATAACACCGCCTGTTCCAGAGCTGCCAGACCACCTCACTGCGACGGGACTGGATGTGCTCGAACACGGCGCGGATCAGGTCATCACGACCGGACTGATCCCTTGACAGGATCTCCAGACGAACCGCCTCGTTCTGCCCCCGGACGAACGCGTCCGAGTTGATGAACATGGTGAGTTCGTCCTCGCGTCGTTCATTGCGCTTTTCGCGCTTGGCCAGCGATTCTTTGGTCTCGGGAAGCTGGGGGATCGCCGTCTTGCGGTCACCTGGCTTCTCGACCAGCTCGTCGATGACCATGCACACCTGGTTGAGCGTGAGCGTGCTGAGATTGGACACACACTTCCCCAGCTCGATGAGGTCGGGGACGGTCCAGAGCAGCTTCTCGGCCTTCGGGAACTTGACGAGGAAGATGGCGACGGCCTGCTGTCCCCACAGTTTGATCTCGTGCTCGTAGGCGGTGATAAACCGCGCGTAAAACTCCTGTGTTTCGTTCGGGCAATGGACGATGAGGCGCGCTGTTGGGTGCCAGCTATCGGTCTTGAGATGAGAGAGGGTGAGAGTCTCTCTCTCTCTCTTCTCTTCTTGTCTTCTTACGCGCGTTCCTATATGTGTGCGCTTTGGGGTCACCCATGACCGGTCAACGCGCTCTTGTGGGGTCACGGATGACCGGTCAACGCTGACCGCGCATCCATGACCGGTCAACGGAGAGCCGTCTGCGGTCGTAGCGGGGTCATGGGTGACCGGTCTACCTTGACCGGTCACTGTTGACCGGTCACCGGTGACCCCACGAGCGTCCATATTGACGCGGATGGTGGCGGGCCGGCGCCCGGATCTGGGTGCGAGGATCTCGATGATCCCGGTGAGTTCGAGTTCCCTGAACGCACGCTTGGCTGTGGCCTCGCTCAGTCCGCTCTCCTGAGCCGCATCGACCTGGGAGATACAGACCGACCCGTGCTCGTCGGCGTGGCTGAGCAGGACGATGAGGACCGCCGGCGTCGAGCGCGAGAGCTGACGCAGCACACCCTCGCGGGAGATCCATCTGGGCAACTTGGACCAAGGGAGCGGATTCATAATCAGTTCAGAGTCCCTTGCGAGAGCGCTGGAGCTTGCGCTGGTTGCGGGCTAGGAGTCGTTTCATCTGGCGGGTTACGCGCGGGCGCACACCGTCACCCTTCCAGCAGAACTTGCGGTAGCGGGTGCGTTGGCCGGGGTACTTCTCGGGGCTGTGGACATAGTTGTGCAAAAACGGGAGTGGGAGTTTCATTTGGTTTCCTTTCAAGCCCGGCCTCCCCCGTGAGGGGGAGTTGTGCCGAGTGCGTTACATCAACACCCCGTTGCGTCCTTTCGAACGCTCAGGGGCTGAGGGGGATTTGTTTACGCAACTGCTGTGGCGCTGGCGATCTCACCGTCCTCGATGACGATGGAGACTTCCTCGCCGGTGCCGACGCGCTCGATCCAGAGCTGGGCGTCGTTGTCTACAGCGAACTGCTTGAGCTGTGCGAGTGATTCATCGTCGAGCAGCGAACCATCGCGGATCAGCAGCACGCGGAGCTTTGGATTGAGCGCCAGTCCCATCGCGGCGCTGACCTTGAGCTGCTCTGCGGCCGATGCCTGATCGAACGGGATACCCCTGTAGGTGAACACGCCGTCGTCGCTGATGCCGATGCCGTCGATCGGGTACTCGGCGGCGGCGAGCATCTCGGCCTTTGTCTGGTCGATCTGCATGAGCTGCTCGCTGAGCTGGTCAGCGCGTTTGGTGTGCTCGTCGAGTGTTTGGTTGGTCTGCTTGTACTGCTGGTTCTCGCGGATCTTCCGGTTGGTGTCCTCGCTGTTGGCGATGCGTTGGTTGACATCATCGAGCGACTGGAACGAGCCGAGTTCTTCGAGGCGCTGCCGCTCGGTGTCGATCTTGATTCCAACGGCCGCGGCTTCTTTGTTGAGCTGAGCGATCTGTTCGGCGATACCGTCCATGCGCCGTCCCAGTGATTCGAGCAAATCCTTGCACTGGGTGATCTGCTGATTCTTTTCCGATATCTGCTTCGACTCTTCGACCAGTGAGGTTAATGAGACTTCTTCTTCGCCCACACCCTCGTGCAGTGTCATCTCGCCGAGCTGCGCTTCGAGCTTCTTGATATCCCGGTTGACCTCGGTGCGCGTGTCGAATGTGGACTTGCGCTTCTCGTCAAGCTCACTGGTGTCGATGCCGAGCAGGTCGCGGAGGGTCTGCGCCTGTTTCTTGGCATCGAGCCGTGTGAACGCGAGCGGGTCGAGGGTCAAGCGTCCGATCAGCTCGTCGAGCTTCGACTGTGCTTTGCTGTGCGTGAGCCCTTCGTGGTTGGTGACCTTGAGCGAAGAACCCGACGGGGTGAACTTGCGCGTGACGATCAGGTCTTCGGTCTTGAGCACGATCTCTGCGTGTTCTTCGCCATCCCTGATCGGCTTGTCGGGTATCGAGGTCTTGCCGCCGATGGCCATCACGATCGAATCGATCAGTGAGGTTTTTCCCTGGGCGTTTTGACCACCGATGACATTGCATGTCGGGTCCGGGTTGTCGATTGACACCGCCTTGAGTTTCTTTACATTGCTCGCGTGGAGTTCGATGATTCTGCTCATGTTTGTTCCTTGTGTTTGGGTTGGAGACTCTCAAATGCGGCTCACGCCGCTGAGCGTGATCCAAACCGCATACACAAAATCCCCTCTTACGAGGTGGGCAATCACCCCGCGTCCGCTTCGGCGGGCGGGGGTGATGATGAGGAGGACTCGTTTGGTGACGCGTCTTTGGGTGGCCAGTACTCGGGTATGCCCGACCAGGTGTGCTCAATCTTGTGACGATTGCTCGGGCCTTCCTCGGTCTGGTAGCCGGTGTCGATCCCTTGCAGGAGCAGGCAGGCGTCGAGCGCGTCGATCATGTCGAACTTCCAGCCGCAGCAGGAGTGGAACCATGTGTAGCCGTAGCAGTTCGATGGCGCGATGGTGTTGAGTTCCAACCATCCGCGTTTGTGGAGATGGTCGCGTGCGACTCGCTCGACCTGCACCAGCGCGTGACGCGGGTGGATCTCGCCGCCGATCTTGCGGAGTCCCGATGATCCTCGGTTGTGGCGGTAGTTCCATTGGATCGTGGAATCGGCTCTGGTGTGATCGTCGATCTCGACATCGAGGTCGATGCAGTACGGCCATTTGAATCCCTCATCCACACAGAGGTTTGAGCGCCGCGCCAGCTCGCAGAGCATCGCGGTCTCGCAGCCGGGGTCGTCCTTGGTGAGCATGTACGCGTTGTGGTACGGCTCGGGCAGCGGGCGCACTGGTTGATATACGAACATGAGGGTTTCGGTCCGCTTGTTGCTGTCCTTGCTCATGCGAAGACCTCCACGCGTCGGTACTTTGCGTGACCGAGGCGTTCAAAGTGTTTTGTGCTGGTTGTGGTTGCGACTTCGATTGCCTGTGTGCGTTCGTCGTTGAAGAACACGCCGGCGGCGTCCAGTGCCTGCCTTGCCTCCTTTGTGGTGAACTCAACACCAACAGGGAACGCTGTGAGCAGTGCCCGGAGCTTGTCTGATTTGGGAGCGACCTTGTAGAGCTTGGCGCGCCGGGCACGCAACTGAGCGATCACACTTCCGATCTCTCTGAAATGCTCATCGATCACTGCGAGCTCGTTGTAGTTGGCGAGCGCATCGCTTGAGGAGATGCGATCACCGTCCTCAATGAGCATCTTCTCATACTTCCTGCTGAGTGATTGGTAGTGGTCGTTTCCTTGCTGATCGTTCATGACCGAGCCCTCTTCTTCTTGCGGTTTCTGGGCCACAGCGCGAACAGCAGGACGAGCGGCGTCAGCACGACGAGGTAGACGATGCAGGCGAGGATCACCATCCTGAGATCGTCCGTGAACCGGTTTGTCATCTCGGCGAGTGTGTGCATCATGCGAGTCCTTGCAGTGCTAAATACTTCTTGGCGTCATCATGTCCAGGGCCGGGTGAGCGCCTCGGCGCGAGCGTTCTTCTGCGTTCGGTGTTGATTGCTGGTGTGGGGACAGATTGCTGTGGCTGATCCGATCCGCCGCTCTCTTGGTTGAACGCCGCTTCAAGGTCTCGCTCGAACTGCTTGATCCAGGCGCGAGTCGTGTAGTTGCGATTCCCGTGCTTGATTCGGCGCAGCTTGACGCGACCGATCGGGGTCATCACACCGCACCGCATCGCGTGCGATACGGTGTGCTCGGTGTTGTCCGAGCCGGGCATGAAGGCGACCGCCTCCTGGATGGTCAGGTGGTCGTTCATTCGTCTGGGTTGCTCTGGATGGCTTGGCCGACCAGCGTGTGTACTTGTCGGAGTTGATCACGAGAGAGTGCGATCGCATGATTTTGGTTCTTACAGCCCAGCAGGTAGTCGTCACGCACGGTTTCGACGAGTGAGATATGGCCGAACTGTTTGTTGAACAGGGATATGACCTTCGGAGGGCTAACAGGGGTGTGTTCTTGCTCGTTCGTGCTCATCGGCTTCCTTGCTTCTGGCTGGGCGCAGCGATCGCCTGGAGCACGGTCGGGCGCTCTGGTGAACGGTGCACAACTGGTGGGTTGGAAACACTGACCGGCGTGTGTACTCCGGTCAGTGGAGAGAGAACCGAAGTTCTAACCGGCCTGCTTGTTCTCGGCCGGGGTGTTGTTCTGGTTGCTGTACTTCTCGACGAAGATGTCGATCGATTCGGTCTTGATACGCCACGATCCACGCGGGCCGGTTTTGAACCCCTCCAGATCGCCGCTTTGAAGTAGACCGAGGACTTTGGGCTTGGAGATGCCGAGTCTGTTGGCTGCTTCTTTCGTCGTCAGGACTGTGGTTGGTTGAGTTTCTGTGCTCATGTTGTGCGATAATAACGCACTAAATCGCACAAAAGTAGCACAAAGTAGAATATTTTGGAAATATGTGCTGATATTTGTTGTTTCTAATCGCACAAGTGTTTATGTTCCCAACACCTATGAACTCAGCGATTGGCAAAACAATTTTCGAGCTCCGCAGATCCAGGCATTGGACGATGCAGGACCTCGGTGAGAGAGTCGGGCTCAACCATTCAGGAATCTCACGGCGTGAAGCCGGCGACCACACCCGGTGGGGTGATGATGAACGCACCAGATTCGCCGAGGCGTTCGATATGACGCTCGAAGAGTTTGATACCCAGTGTCAGGAGATGACCAATCAGCTCACAAACCGGTCGCCGAGCGCCGAAGATCAGCGCCACGACCAATGGAAGCGTGCGGTCACGCCGACCAACGAACGCATCATGAAACTCAAGGACATGCTCTCCGACGAGCTGGCGCCCAAGGTGCTGTTCCGCGAGCTCAATGAGATCGCCCGCAAGCACGGGCTCCAGACCTACCCGGACGAATAGATGATCAGCCGTCTTTGCCCTGCACGAACGCTTCGAACTCCGCGTTGAGTTCTTTGACGATCGGGTCTGTTTCTTCCAGCACACTCATGAACGCACCGCGGGCGCGCCTATACGCACGCTCGACCATGATCGGCTGAGATCCGGGTGTCTTCTTCTCAACACGGGCGAGCAGCAACCACCAGTACCCGGCGGTGACCGGGGAGACACTAGGATCTGAGCTTCGCGATGCGACCACTTCACGGAGCATGGCCGTGCCCTCGCTCCGCACGAGCAAGTGGTACGCCCAGTCGCTTGAGCGTCCGGTTTCAATAATCGAGAGGATGGACGCGAAGATCGCGGGGTTTGGGTAGATGCCTTCGGATCCCTCTTCGATCCGCATGGACAGCGCGGACGACGCGATGATCCTGGCCTGCATGTCTTGGTTGTGGCGCAGGTGGCTGTTCAAGATTTCGAGGTCGTCAATCTGCTTGGTCAGTCCGGCGCGCTCTTTGATCAAGCCGACCTGTTCATCATGATTCCGAGCCAGCATCTGTTGCTGACTGTAGAGCACGCTCCCCGTGGCCAGGAGAACACCGAGGAACATGAGCACGACGACAAGCGATGCCACCCAGTTGCGACGCAGCGACAGTTTCAGCAAGCCAAACTTCGATGACTTGTGCGCCCTGACCGGTCTGTGCTCGAGATACGCACGCAGATCCGCGGCCAGCGCCTCGACCGATCCGTAGCGATTCGATGGGAGCGGGGCAACGCACTTTCGCACGATCGACTTGAGTGCTTTGTCTTGGATGACTCCATGTCCATCGCCATCCATCACGCCGGGCATTGTCCTCGTGAGCAGGATCTTCATCAGCACCCCGAGACCATAAATATCGACACGGGTATCACCGCCGTCTCCGGCTTCGATCTCCGGCGCTTGGTACAGCGGGCTGCCGGACGGTGAGCGGTACTCGTCTCGCGCTACAGAGATCCCGAAGTCCACGATCTTCGGTTGGTCGCCGACCATCAGCACATTGGCGGGCTTGAGGTCTCGGTGCATGATCAGCACCCGGTGCGCGGCCTCCACCCCGCTGCACAGCTTGAGCATCAGCTCGATCGAGCGTCTGGTACTCGGCTTCTCTTGCTTGATCCAGTTCTCCAGCGATTGGCCGTTGATGTACTCCTCGACCAGGTACGCGAGCCCGGTCTCTGGATCGATGCCGTCGTCATGCACCCGCACGACACACTCGTGTTCAACGCGGCGCGTGCGGATCCCCTCGCCTCTTGGATGGTGGCTGTGATACACCTTGATCGCGACCGTGCTCCGCTCTGATCCCGAGAACTTCCGGTCTTGGCATTGATAGACGGCACCCTGACCGCCGAATCCGATCTGCTCGATGACGACATACCGGGGTTTGCCATCACCGAGGATCGGTCCAAACTTGTCGGTGGGGAGCCGCGCGGGTTGTTGCTCGGTGATCGATTGTGGATGACCTCTCCGCTCATCGCCGCTTTGTTTGTCGATCGCCAGGCCGCGGCGCTTCTTCACGATCTCAAGTACGCGGGGGTCGTTGTAGAGCTCGGGCAGCGCCTCGTGGATAATCGCCTGTACACGATCGATCGACTCGCTCGCGTTGAGCACACTGCGCTCACCAAGATACTGATCCAGCGCCGCGAGCTTCTGCTCCTCGTCCTCACACAACCTCACCATCTCGGCCAGAGACAGTTGTCTGCCGCCCCTCGGATCGATGCCAGTCCCATCTCCGTGCTCTTTTCCCATTCCCGACTCTATGTGCAAAGTAGGAATTCGGCGAGATATGGGACCTTGAAGTGCTTTTTTTTCTTCAGTGTGCGGATATTCTCGTATTTCTATAAGAGCCTATTCAATAACGAGTTACGATGATTCTGGTAGTTCGCAAGCATAGAGAAAGGACAGGATCATGAATCGTCGAAACACACTTATTTCCATCCAGATACTCACTTTAGGGCTGCTCACGGCCGCATCTTCGGCTCAGGTGAGTGTCGGTCCACCGTGTGTAGCACCACCCGAAAACGCCACTCAGGAAGTGATCGACTGCTACGAGGACGCGTGCGAGAACTTCAAGAAGGCATGGGGTGCATGCACCACCACGCCATGCCGGATTGCAGCCGAACTCGAGTATGCCGGGGCCATCGGAGCCTGCTTGCCGGCGCTCACAGCACCCACGAATAGCCCCTATTTTGCTCAGAAATCCACTTGGATCACCCTCTCGTACATCGACGGGGAATGGACCTATAGTTTTGATGGCCAGATACCAGCGGGCGCGATCGCGTTCCGGTTCTGATCATCATCTCAACTGGGCATGTGTAGTCGAAAGTAACGCGAAGGTTGAGGGCCGGGCGCTCGCGTCCGGTCTATACCTGCATGGCACCAGCAGATATTTTCTTGTGTCCAAGCCCGTGATCGATTAGCCTGATTGCATGGATGACAAAAAGAAAGACCGCTACAAACCAATGACCGGCGAGGAGTGGTGGGTCAAGCCGTTTGTGGTCGGTTTGCTGATCCTGATTGTCGTCTGGTTTGTCCTCAATGCGGTACTGACCGGGGGGAGCGACAACTACGGACGACCGCACCCGACGGGGCCCGGTCTCATTCTTCCGATTGCTCATTGATTGGATCTTCGGCACGCTTCACGATGTTGCTCACGGTCGATGCGTAGAACTGCTTGCCGTTGCGCGGCTTGACACCATCGGTGTTGAGCCGACCCGCGATCTTGTTGATGCTCATCCCTTTGGATCTCAGGTCGAGAATCATCTGGATCACCTGCTGTTCTTCGGGGCATCGGATCGTTCGCTTGGGGTTGTCCGGGTCCTGCTTCAAACCATACGGCGCTCGGTCTGGATGGGTCATGAGCTCGCCGTTGCGTGAGCGCTGCTGCATCGCGTCGCTGGTCTTGATCGAGTTCATCGCGTTGTTCAGTCCAGCGATGATGTGGTGGAACGAACGCATCGCCTTGACCATCGGATCGTTGCCGTTGAGCGCGTCCTGCGGATACTCAACGCTCCCGCCTTTGCTCGTGATCGTGTGCGTCGCGACCATCGCCGGTATTTCAGACCCCAAGCGGTCCGGGTGATAGATCAGCACCACCGTCCCCCGTCTCACCTCATCGAGGCACTTAGCCAATCCCTCCCGGTCGAGCGTTTCTCGGCTCACCCCCTCATCGCCGAACACCCCCTCGACTCGATACCCTTTGGATTTCGCGTACTCGCGGCACGCCTGCTCCTGGGTCTGGGGACTCACGCAGTTGTCCATCTGATGCGTTGGACGCGGTGAGAATCGCGTGTAGATCAGGGCGCGGGTTTGCTTGCTCTGTTGCATGGTCGCCTTCCTAGTGGATAGGATAGTGTGCCTCTGTTTGGGAGGTTAGACCCGCGGTCTTCCGACCATCGCTTCGGCGATGTTGATCGCGGGTCGCTTTGTTTTTGAATCACCCCGCCCGGCCTTTCGATCGGGAGAGGCGTTTGATTAGATTTTTCCCTTTGCTTTCTTAATCGCATCTCGCAACTTGTCTGCTGCTTCAACTCTGTCCACGGGTCCATATGGATCAACGCACGCACTCAGCGCGTCTTCACATGCTTCGAGCAAGTCAGGGGCGGCTGCAATGAGCCGGGTGTTGGCTTCGAGTGTTTCGTCAGAGTAATCGAGCACCATATCGCAAACTTCGTCAATCACCAACTCGCCAGTTTCGGCACACTTCCCATGATGCACGATTGTGCGGGACTCCTTGGGGGTGCCTTGGTCGAATACTTCAACCTCCCACGGTCCCGGTGTGTGTTCTGAATCTCTCATTGCTGCTCCTTTCGTCTGGGGGTCTAAGCCGCGTCCGACACGCAGCCAAAACCACCCGGCACAGTTTCCCGCGCGGGGTGGGGTGGGTCAGTGATTCAGAATGGGGGCAGGTCTGATCCGTCGTCCTCGCCCAGAAGCACCACCGAACCAGCATCAACCGGAATCCGGTCTGGAAGCTCAAAGCCCCCGCCCAGATCAGCAACCGCGTACGGCGATCCTCCAGACTCACCAACGGTGAAGCACTCACCGCACAACTCAAAGCGTGCGCCCATCGGCGGCGTATCAACCTCCAGAATCGGGGGCAGTTCTGAGAGCATCGCACCATCGCGAGCACGGAACAGAAACAGAGCCAGCCCGCATCCCGGTGCGCCCATCTGCTCCAGATACTCAGCGGCACCAGACACACCACGACTAGCCCAGCCGCGTGCGTGCTCGATCATCGCATCAGCACCAATCCGGCTCATGCAATCTTCACCGCCACCGCCTGAGACATTGGACCGGAACGCCATACGCACGGCTGCGCCCAGTCCCTCGATTCCCTCGCGGATCTCGGCTGGGAGTTCACCCGCAAAGCTCAGTGACACCGCTTCATCAGGCACCGCGTCCCAGTCCATAGCCGATCGTTCCTCGAACGCCTCCAGCGGATCAAACCCGGCATGGTCGGCAAGCTCCAGAATCGTCCGCTCGATCGCGGTACGACTCCACCGTGAAGGATTGAAACGCTCAGGCTTTGGTTTCGATCGAGCACGAGCCAGCGCCTTCGCACTGCGACCATTGCTCAACACCCGCGACGGGTTGAATCGTCTTCGGGTTCGTGTATTGCGAAAAGCTACCATTGTGTGCCTCCATGTTTGAGGGGGTTTGGGTGGTGTGTGCCCGGTTCCGACACCCGGCACGATCTGAGACTAAGACATCATCGACCATATGTCAAGCCCATATGTACAAGAATATCCCATATGTACAAAAAAGACTATGAAAGATCGGAAAAGCGGGTAAGTATCGCATTTGTCTCGTTTGGGCCATGTGTATAGCACGAATCAGCAGCGATACAGCACCACCGCACACGCTCAAACCGCGTTCATATGGCTATAGCACAAGCCCATTCAAACACGATCCAGCACGCCATAGCTCAAAGATCGACGGCACCACACGCACCAATCAACGGCATCCCGCGTTGTTTCTCTCTCACCTGCCCGCCCCGTTCGCGTGCATCACGCACCGCATTCTCGCTCATCGTCCGATGATTCAGCGCCAACTCTGCAAGCTCGTCCCAATCTAGGCCACGCTCCAAGCACTCGGCACGCAACTCGGCCTCGATCGTCACAAGCCCAGACTCAACGATGCGCGTCCATGTCGCTCGCTCCACGCCCAAATACAGACTCACCCACGCACACACGCGATAGCGTTGGACCTGTTTCGGGTACAGTCGCAACCGCATACACGCCGTCGATTCACCTGAGGTCATGTATAGACCATATGCACAAGCCGACCAACGCCCGCAAAGTCCTGTGATTTGAAATCAGGGGGAGTCATGGTCCTTTGGATGGCACGAGGAGGGGCGGGGGATGCTGGGATTTCAGTGGTGAATCGTGTACACATGGGAACCCATATGTAAGATCACCCCCATAGCCAATCAGCCATTCAAGCCAATGAGCGGGGATATTCAGCTAGTATCGGGGGTTTCTGGGCAGTGGTGGGGGTTTGGAGACGCAAGAACCAATGCCCCAGAAAGGCCCCCCGACCCCCAGCGGGGGGGGTGCTTTTAGTACTTATCAACCCCCCCTCTTAAACGCGTCTCAAAAATTTGATTTAGAAGTTTGAGATAGATTTTCGGGAAAAAGTGAGCGATCACTAACTTATCCACAGTGATTTGGTCTATGGTGTGATTCGACTCAGTTCTATATCCATTTCCTCGAATCAGAAAGGACAGTCTCATGGGTAATTCGACCACCTCCGATTCTCCCCGCCCACTT
Source organism: Phycisphaeraceae bacterium (assembly GCA_009827215.1). GTDB lineage: Bacteria > Planctomycetota > Phycisphaerae > Phycisphaerales > UBA1924 > UBA1924. The sequence continues at coordinate 13,446 of WUAJ01000009.1, read as the reverse complement.
GGGGTACATCCCGAAATACAACGCCATGCATCAGCGTGTTGCTCGGCTGCGGTTCAAGCTCAATCCGCTTCACCGCCCCTCTCCGGGATTATGGAAATCAGTGAGAACAATCTGGTTCTTTTATCCCGTTGCCATGAGACAGCGGATCGAATTTTGAACCAGTTGATTCCGGCACTTGATGGGACGGAAGCTGGTCAGCCGGTACCTGTCTCGCGAGGGAAGCAGACAGAGTTGGCGATCCATGCGCTCCAGAACAAGCTGGACAGAATCGATCAACTGACATCGGCACTTTGATTTAGACGCGGGGCAGGCTAGGTCACAGTTGGGGGCTCATAACCCACCGGCTCGCGGGTTCGAATCCCGTCCCCGCTATTGAACCTCAACCAAGGAGATCAGCGATGCTGAAACTAAGTCCGGACCGGATTTTGATGATTGGCCAGGGCGTCCATACGGACGCGGGTGATGGAGCGGTGGTACCCGGCGAGATCGTAGGGTGGGCGGAATCGGGGAATCCGATTGTGAAGTTGAATCGGAGCTCGAGTGTCGCGAGTCGTGTTGGGATTAAGACCGAGGTCGAGTGTGTACCGTATGACGGTGATCTGAGTCAGGATTCTGGATTGCCAACCGAGGCCGTGAACTTCAACGAGGTTCGGTGCTGGCGGTTGAGTGTCGATGATCTTGAGGATCTCGAGATCGATGGGGAAATCAGCGCTTGGTTCCCAAATCTCGATGAGATGCCTGCCGAATCTGTTTCGGTCGGTGCCGAGGTCAGCGAGGTGGTGATCGATGATCCGCAGAATCCGGATCTCCAGATTTCTGAGCCCGATGACTTCGAGGTGGTGCCTGATCCAGACGAGATTGAAGATCTCGAGGAAGAAGAGCTGACCGACGAGGAGTTGATGGACCTCGCGAAGGAGCAGCATAATGATCAATCAGCTGGAGAAGATGGCGGAAAGTCTGACACCAGTGGCGCCGAAAGTGCCGTTGGAGGAGATGGCGGTGATTCGTCAGGGGAGGGGGGTTCGGATAGCGGATCTTCTGGAGGAACTGACGCTGACACCGGGTCGCAGCAGGTCGAGAATGAGCTGGATGTCGCTGCCTCTGACTCCGGATCCGAAGCTAATGTTCAATCAGAGGGAACTGGCTCAGATCAAAGCCTCGATGATGGGCAAACCGACGCTGACGATGATGTCGACGATCAGGGAAGCTCAGATTCGTCAGGATCTGATACCGAATCTGGGTCTGGCGATGCGGGATCGGGCGCTGAATCCAAGGACGACGAGCCCAAGCCCGACTCATCTCAGTAGGCGAGCAGGAAAAGCGCAGGAATCCTGCGCGGAACGGTGCTGATCGGTGCTTTTTGCTCTGAATCGGTGTAGGATTCTGGCGGACAAGAGACCCAAAAAGCGTGTTTTTGGCCTCTAAACGCCGACATCCGAAAAACCCACTCGTTTCGACCTGTTTTTGCAAGCTGGAAGTTAGGGGTTCAAGTCCCCTGCCCTCCACTTTCCCGGATCCGTCCGGCTCTCGATTCCGCAGGATGTGAATCATCCCGCTTCCCGGTTTGTCCCCGGCCAAGCACACGCGTCGAAACGAGAAAACCCGCGAGGGTCACCATGACAACACAGATGTACACCGATCAGTATCAAGTGATCGCGTTCTATAAGTTTGTTCACATCGACGACTGCGACACCTATGCGCCGATCCTCAAGCAGCACATGCTCGATCGCGACATCATGGGAACCATCCTCCTCGCCGAGGAAGGCATCAACGGCACGATCTGCGGACTCCCACAAGCAATCGAAGAGATCGTCGACCTGATGCGTGCGCACACAGGACTCGAGGACCTCCCATACAAGTCCAGCTACGCGCCAGGACATGTCTTCAATCGCGCTAAGGTCAAGGTCAAACCCTCACTCATCAGTCTCGGCTCTGAGATCGATGAAACAATCGATCCCAACCAACTCGTCGGTGAGTATGTCGATCCCAAAGACTGGAATGATCTTATCTCCGACCCAGAAGTCGTGCTGATCGACACCCGGAACGACTATGAGTACTACGCGGGAACATTCGAGGGCGCGATCGATCCAAAGATCACGCGCTTCCGCGATCTCCCAGAGTTCGTCAACAACAACTACGATCCCAAGGTCCACAAGAAGGTCGCGATGTTCTGCACCGGAGGCATCCGCTGCGAGAAGTCCACCGCGTGGATGCTCCAGCAGGGATACGAGCAGGTCTACCACCTCAAAGGCGGCATCCTCAAATACCTCGAAGAAGTCCCGCAAGAACAAAGCAAATGGAAGGGTGACTGCTACGTCTTCGACGAACGCGTCGGAGTCAACCACGATCTCCAACCATCAGATGAAGCGAAGTTCTGCCCAACCTGCGGCCACGCATTGACCACCAAACTCCGCTGCGCCCCAGAATACATCCCAGGCGAGCGCTGCTCGTTCTGTCCAGCAGATTCAGAATCCTGATCAGTTCTTGTGTTTGGTCCCGAACATAACCATGTTCCACGCCATCCGGCGCACCAGCGGAGTCCTTCCGAGGACATTGTCCATCGCCGCCAGCGGCTTCCACCACCACAGCTTCTTCGGATCCTCCTTGAAGATCCGCTTCCAGTACCGATCGTCATTGGGTTTGACCGAATCGATGAGGTAGTACTTCAAGAACAGCACCAACGAAGCAATCCAGAACTCGCGATGCTGGACATCCTCGAAGTACTCTCCGAGCAGATCAACATCCTTGAAGGTCAACGGCTCTTCATCCGGAGTCCGCACATCAGTCGCCATGTTCCGATACACATTAATCACAGGGTTGTACGCGAGCGGATCCCACGTAAACACACGACCGCCGGGCTTGAGCGCCCGAAGCACCTGCTCATACATCGCGCGTTTGTCCGTCACATGATGGATCGTGTTCGCGATGTACACCAGATCAAAGGTCCCCTCAGGAACATCGATCGTTTCACCCGCCGCGACAAGCCCATCGAGCTCTACGCCGTGGTGCTTCCCGAGCTCGATCGCCTTATCGACCATCCCTTGCGAGATGTCGCTCGTCGTGACCTGAGCGCCCTTGAGCGCGAAGTAGACCGATGATTCCCCAAGTCCGGCGCCGACATCGAGCAGCTTCTTCCCTTTCAGATCACCCATCATCTTCAGAATGAACTGATTCTCCGGAGCAGTAGGGGACTCGAATGCTTCGTACACATTGATCTCTTCGATCGGAGTCGATTGCGCCCACTCGTCATGGAACGCGGCCTCATGCTCATGGATCGATTCCGTCGACTCATGTTTCTCGAAGATCGGTTTCTCAAGTGTCTGTTGCTCGCTCATGTTCCCTCAGCTTCCGTTTCCCGCTCGAGCACCGCGTAAATCGAAGATCCCGCGACCTGCTCAGGTAGTAGAGCATACTCCAAAGACATCACTCCCGCGATCATACCATGCACATGACGCATCAATCCGCTCGCCGGATGGATGATCGTCGAGCGCTTCATCCCGAGCTTGCCTGTGATCCACCCCGCCGCGAGCAATGCTCGGAAAGCGTATCCACATGATTTCAGCCGCAATCCAGCTCGCTCAGCGAGCGTTTGCATCGAGACTCGGTCGTATCGAAGGTAATGCCCGTAATGCTCGTCGTAGTTGCTCCAGAGCTCCATCCGCGCCGGCATCGTCACGATCACACGCTCCACACTCGGAGCGCGATCCAGCACCGAACGCAAGAACCCAGCGGGCTCCTCGATGTGCTCAAGCACATCGAGCATCAGGATCGTCTTGAAGCGTCCGACCCAATCGGGATCAAGATCAAAGAAATCCACGCCCGTCTGGAGATACTTCCCGATCCGATCATTCATCGCCGGAGACCGCTCAAGATCCACACCCCAACAGTCGAATCCCTGATCACGGAGAGACTGCGTGACGACCCCTCGCGCGCATCCGATCTCCAATATCGGCGCTTGGATATCCGCGTATTGCGAGACCAAGTTCTGGATGATGCGATTGCGTGCGATCGACCAGTAATGATGCTCGATCCCGTCGGGATACGCATCAAGAAACGAACCATGCTCGGATTGTGAACTCACCGGATGATCCAGCTGAGCCTCCGCGCTGCTCATGCCGAAGCGCTTTCTTCTTTGTGGATCTGAGCGGCCGACGCCCAACCCTCGGATGGACGCTTCGCGAGAAACACCTTGGGTTCGCTGATTGTCGATGAATCCACGGCTCGATCTCCAAGCGCCGTCCGCTTCGCAAGCACGACCTCAGGGATCTTCTGCTTGAACTGCTTGGGATCAATGTTGTGCGTTTGTGAAACCCAGTACAGTGGTCTGCCCTGTCCCTGCTCGAACACGCGTCCCACATACTGACCAATCACCGCGATCGACATCAGGATCAGTCCCGTATACATCGTCATGAGGAACACCGCTGAGGTCCAGCCCGGCTCGTTGATCCCGCTCACAAAGAACACGATCATCGAATACACCAGATACGCAAGACCCAAACCCCAGGTCAGACCCGCGGCCCACATGATCGAGCGGATCGGAGCCGAGGACATGCTAAACACCGCATCCGCTGCGAGCTTGAGCATCTTCATGAACGGATACTTGCTCTCTCCTGCGTGACGAACATCGCGATCGTACTGCAGGATGCACTGCTCGAATCCCAGATGCGTGAACATCCCACGCAAGAAACGATGAGGCTCGCGAAATGCACGCATCGTGTCCGCGACCGGCTTGGTCACACAGCGGAAATCCCCCGCGTTCTCAACAACCTTCACATCCCCGATCTTGCGAAGCATCGCGTAGAAAAACTTTGCCGTCCAGAGTTTGAACTTCGTCTCGCCGGGACGCTGTGTCCGCTGTGCGTGCACGATGTCGAATCCCTCTTCAATCAAACCGAGCATCCGAGCGATGACCTCAGGAGGGTCCTGAAGGTCCGCATCGATGATGACCACCGCATCGCCGTGAGCGAAGTCCAGCCCCGCTGTCACAGCAACCTGATGCCCGCGATTGCGCGCGAGGTTGATGACCTTGACCTTGCTGTCATTGACCGCGAGTGCCGCGAGTATGTTGGAGGTCCGATCCGAGGAGCAGTCGTTAACGAAGACCCATTCGTGGTTCCAGCCCTGGATAGCGTCCGCCGCCGCAATGCTCCGCTTGTAGAACTCAGGGAGGACCTCTTCCTCGTTGTAACAAGGCACGATGATCGACACAAGCTTGTTCGATTCCTCAGACTTCACCAGACGGTCCCCTATCTCGGCATGCTGTAGAGAGCTCCACAGCTCGATCAGTGACCACAAGTATAGCCGTCCACGGCGGGGTTTACCCCTAGCCCAATCGCCTCACTAGCCTCACTTGAGATCAGTATTATGCCCGTTTTCTGGGAGTTCTCGGACGATTCCGAGCCCCACCCAGAGCGTGGTGAAGAACAACGCAAGCAGCGCCCACATCGCACCACCGATCGCCCTCCATTGCATCGTGAGCTGCTCGTACTGTTCCCCGCCAGGTGGGAAGGTCATCGAGACCCAGAACAGAAACAGCAAGATCCCGACCGGGATCTTCCGCTTCATCGGGATCTTTGTGTGCAGAACCGCCGACGCGAGCGCGACGACGATGATCGCGAGGAAGAAGTGACGCACCGTGGACTGCGGTGAGAAGATCAACATCCCGACAATCAACCCCGCCCATTCGAACCCAACGAGCCCTCGCCCGCGAGCGCTCGCATCGTCATGCTTGACCGATCGTCCCTTGAACAGCGACACACCGCGCTTGAGGTACATCATCCATCCGATCGCGACAATCAGACCGATCATCGCGAGTGTCCCGAGTTTGATAACCGATTCGCTGAGTCCCCAGTGGATCTGAGCACGCGCGAGAACGCTGGGGATCGTCACGCTCCGCTCCCACTCAAGCGGATACAACCCCGACTCGATCGCGGCGTTCGTTTGCTCAATGCCTACCAAACCGCCGACCCACCCGAGCACAGTACCGAGATATTCCATGTTGCGATCGAATCCCCAGATCAATGCGCCGAACATCGCAAAGAATACCGTCCCCAGCACAAAGCCGATCAGATTCTTCACACGCCCGCGAGCAATCAGATACGGCAGAAACACAATCCCCTGCAGCTTCACATTCACCGATCCCCCAAGCATAAAGCCCGCAAGAATCGGTCGCTTTGCGATCCACATAAGTCCGAGCATCATCCAGATCATCACAAATGCATCGGACTGTCCCATCCGAACCTCGCTGCGGAGCTTGTCCATGAACACGAGCACAACAAGGAACGACACACCCACCAGCAGATTCGCATTTGCATTCATCCCGAGACGGGTGATGGACTCGCGCACCGCGATATACACGCACAGCACGATGAGCAGCGTATTGATCATGCTCCACGCAGCGCCCGCGCCTCCGAGTCCCATCCATACCAACGGCGACAGAACCACCGCAAACAAAGGGAAATACGCGTACCAGTGCACTCCAGTAAACGGCTCTCCAGAGGTATAGATATTCTGATCGTGTACCACGCCGTATGCGGCGTAATAGAAATGCTTAAAGTCCCCGCTCGTTGGTTCGTTGAGAAACCGAATCGCACTCTCAGCACCGACGACGACAAAGAACCCGATCATCAGGATCAGGAGCAGCCAATATTTCAGCGTCAGACGCTGACCTGTCCCCACAGAGCGCGTCATACCGAACGAGCCGCCTCAATGATCCCTCGGCACTCACCAAACCCGATGCGCCGATATCCCTCACGCTCGCAGTACGCCTTCATAATGATCTCGTCACCATCAGCGATGAACTTGCGCTCCTCACCTGTTGGTAACACGATCGGTGTCCGCTGTGTTCCTGGCGCCGAGACCGGCGGACTTGCGAACGGATCACCATCCCAGGTCAACTCGAGCATCGAACCACGCGAGTCACGCGTCGTCCCAGAGATCGTTCCCGATCCGAGCAGATCGCCAGGCTGCAGATTACAACCATTGACCGAGTGATGCGTGACCATCTGCGCCACTGTCCAGTACATGTCCTTGAAGTTGCCCTTCGAGAGCTTGATCGGATCCATCCCCTGCTCACGCATCTTCTCAGACGCGAGCCAAACCTCGACCGTGATATCAAATCCGCCGCTCTTGCGATTCTCGTCGCTGTCCATGTAACCCAGCGGCTGAGGATCACCAGCATCCCGCTCCTGCGCCCCACAACGGAACGGCGCCAGCGCCTCCATTGTGACAATAAACGGCGAGATCGTGCTCGCAAAGTTCTTCGCAAGGAACGGCCCAAGCGGGACATACTCCCACTTCTGCAGATCACGCGCCGACCAATCATTCAAGATACACAACCCAAGAATGTGGTCTTCCGCATCCTTGATATCGATCGGCTCACCAAGTTCATTCCCGCGTCCGATGAACGCGCCCATCTCCATCTCATAGTCCAGCAGCTTGCATGGACCAAAGCTCGGAGATCCACCTTCTTCCGCAGGCGCCTGCTGACCAACCGGACGCTTGATCGATGTTCCCGAAGGAATGATTGACGACGCTCGGCCGTGGTATCCGATCGGGATGTGCTTGTAGTTTGGGAGCAGCGGATTGTCAGGACGGAACATGGACCCGACATTCGTCGCGTGATAGAGCGAAGCATAAAAATCAGTGTAATCCCCGATCGGATCGATCAGAGGGAGCGACATCATCGAATCATCACGAGGGATCACGATCTCATCACGGAGCGGGTGATTCTGCAGCGCGTCGTTGTCCTTGCGGAGCAAGCTCTGGACCTTCTTGCGAAGACCGCTCCACTTGCCCTCAGCAACGATCTGATCCACTGCGACAAAGTCCCAGTCCGAATCGTCCTCCGGAGCGAGCTCAGTCATCGAAAGCCGATTGAGATCCAGCAGCATGTCCCCGATCGCGACAACAGCCGAAAGCGTGAACTCATCACCAGTTTCCGAATCCTCAACACGGCGAATCACCGTCGCGAGCGGGAGGTTCTGGATCGGGAAGTCCGTCGAGGGATCGTTCGCGCTCTCCACCCAAGACTCGAGTTTGGGATCATGTGTCTCATCAATCGCGTATGGCATTCAAGCACCTTTCAGACTTAAGCATTACAACTCAACTTCGTGCATATCCACTGGATCCGGATCTGGAGTCAGATCAGGATCAGCGGGCGGAGTCGGTCTCTTGAGCATAGCCGTCGCGAACATCAACGGCACACACCAGATCGCAAAGCTCAGCAGCACCGGACCGAAATCCTCGCCCGCAAGCTCGTACCACTTCCCAGCGAGATACGGTGCAAGTCCAGTCGCCGCGACCCCGAAACTCGTCATAAATCCGCGGATCGCACCGTGGTGCGTGCGTCCAAAGAATCGCGCCACTGCCGGAGATCCCACAGCGACCGAGAACGCCATCCCCAAGCCATAGATCAGCATGCCGACCTTCATCGTGAAAACCACATCCGCACTGCGTCCAGTCGCTCCATACCAGCACACCAACGATCCAAGCATCATCAGGAATGGGGCAATCGGGAGCAAGACACGCGCTCGAAACTTATCCGCGAGCCAGCCTGTGCAAAGCATCCCCAAACCAAAGCTGATCGCCCACATCTGATTCGCGCCGGCTGCTTGTGCTTCTGTGCCTTCAGCACCGCCGACACGGATGATCTCTTGCATATGAAACAGCAGCGCCGTCCCGATGCACCCTGAAGTACACGAGAGCGTGAGCAGAATCCAGAACGAGAGCGTCGCGCGAGCTTGTGCTGCTGTGAACGCGGGATCACCGATTGGCGCACTCCCGCCGTGCGCGACATCATGATACAGGTGCTCCGATGCATCGCCATCCAGGTGCTGACCGATGTCCTCAGGTTTGTTGCGAAACACAAACACGATCAAAGGCATCAGAACGACGACCACGCCAATCCCCAGATACAGCATCGTCTGCGATGGACCAAACTCCCCGATCATCCACGCGACAGGTTTGGGAAGAATCGCGGACCCCAGCGCAAACCCACCCACAGCGAGCACCGAATGCGCCATGCCGAGCTTGCGCTCAAACCACATCGCGATCGTGTGTCCGCTGAGCATCCCCAGCGATCCCTGTCCGAGGAATCGGATACAGAAGAACCCAATCCCCAGCGTGATGATCCCTGTCGCCCAGTTGAGCGCGATCAGCGCCATCGCGTAGAGAATCAGAATCACCGCCGCGACAATCCGAATCCCAAACTTATCCGCGGCTTTCCCCACCCAAGACAACGGGAATGCCGCGATGATCGTCCCGACCGTGTACGCGAGCGAGAGCTGCGCCACGCTCAATCCGAGCTTCTCACGAAACGAAAGATTGAACAACGACACGATCACCGTCTGCGAGGGCATCGTCGCCATCGCCATCAATACGGCGACGATGACCATGACCCAGCCGTAGAAAAACCGCGCTGGTTTGGATACAGATTCGTTTGTGTGTTCGCTCAAAGCAGTCCCATCGCCTTCAGATCCGCGATCGGCTCATCGATCGAACAGCTCCCATAACTCGTCGCGAACCCCTCACGCATCTGTCCGAGTTCAATTGTTGAGACCTTCGTCCCCTTGTGCGTAACGCTCTGATCCTCGAACGCAAACGCCTTGGGATCCATCTCTTCCAAAATCCCGACAACCGTTCCCAGCTCCGGTTTCTTCGTTGCACGGACATACGCCGCCGCAAAGAAGACATTGATAAAGCCGTGCATCACACCGCGCGGCGCGTCGTCCTCGTAGTCAGCGCGTGCTCCGCACGGATCGGGTGATGCAATCCAGCAGTACACTTGAAAGGCACATTCGCGTTCTTGCACGCGAGCATGAACTCCGCGATGTTCTCACAGCTTGGGAACATGCTTGGTTCCACCCCTCCGCAGCGGATCTTAGCAAGAACCCCCGATCCCGACATCGCCGCGATGAGTCCGCGTGGATCACCGTTCATGATGATGTCCTGTGGAACCTCTAACGCCGTGTCGATCATCTCTGGAATAATCTCCAGCGCGTCGTCGATCTCATCCGGAGTGCTCACGCGCATCTCGATCGCATCCACCAGCGCCAAGCCGTGCGCCTCGTCGTCGTGGTGCTCGTTGAACTTGTAGATCAACTCGAGGTTCTCTTGCAGATCACCGATGATGATCCCCGAAATCTGCCAAGGCTCCAGCACATCCGCGTGCTCGCGATACCCACTCGTCGCGTGCGTGCCAGGCATCAGCATCGCGCCGTGCTTCGTCAGCTCATCGAGCTTCGGAACCGGACAGATAAAGCGTCCGACAAAGTCCGCGTGCTGAGCGCGGAGATACTTCGCGTAGTTCTCCGTTGCGCGATTCATCGGGAGCTGACTCGGAGGGAATAGCCCCGCGTAGTCGATCAAACCACCCATCAATGTCTGGACACTCGAGAGCACACTTGTTTCAGAATCGGTCATGCACAACAGTAGGGGATCGGCGCGGATCAACCCATCACAAATCCCTCAAGATTCAGGGCATGAGATCGACATCTGGTCTTCCCACTTGCCCATGGAATCCGTCGGATGAGTATCGGGATCAAAGAAGTCCTGAAGGACATCCTTGAAGATCACCATCCGCCGATTCGTCGCGACATCCCCCTCGACATGACCACAAGGCACGCAGTAGCGCCACTTGTATCCAGGATCCGAATCGATCGCGTTAAACACCGCCGCCGCAGTCGGCGCCGGCGCGACTTCATCACGCTGCGCCAGCATCGCGAGCGTGGGACCTCGCACCTTGCGTCCGTGCACCACAGCGTCCATCAATCGCAGCCGATGGATCAGCTCTTCGCGTCGATCGGGATGCTGATCGAGGATCGCTTTAAACTGGGCGCTGAGTCCAGCATCGGAATGTGCCAATCGCCAATGCCAAGCGCCAAGCGACGGCACCTCAAGAGCGAGCCGATCCACAATCGGTCGTCCGAGCATGCGACCAGACAACTGTGATGCCGCGATCGTCGCGAGACCACCACCAAGCGATCGTCCATGCAGATATATATCCGGATGCCGCGGCTCACCTTCAAGCCAAGGCTCCAGATCCCGCGCATCGCGTCCCAGCAAAGCATTTCGCATCACGCGCACCGCATTACACACATCCGCGAGCGCATCAGGGAGCACCCAATCCTTATGCTGATAATCCGCGAACCCTGTCGTGATCCATGACGGATCGCTCGCATCAAGATCAAATGTACCACCCTGTGTGTTGGTGCGTGATCCAGGATACCCACGCAACCTGATCGCAAGGACCGCGACTCCACGATTGCAAACCTCAGACCATTTCCGATCCTCGTGTTGAAGCTGATCAGGTACCGAATAGCCATGGACTGTGACAAGCGATGCTCGAACCGGGACACCCTTCGCAGGAGTGATCAGTCGGCACCCAATCCGCACCCCATGCGTCGAAACAAACTCGTGCGTCGCAGAGGGATCCGTTGGGTCCTCAGCACTCCGCGCATTGAGCACAGGAGACTCCTGCGCCAGTCGTTCAAACCACGCGTTCCAGAACACCGAATGATCCGGCGCCGGAGTCGGATCACCCACATGCGCGTAGGTCTCGACCGCACCCATCCCGAAATCGCTCGGCAGTTCATTCATCCGTCGGACAGTCCCCAATCAATCACTCATCAAGGCTGGTAGCTCTCAAACTCCGCCGCTTCCTTCTCCGCGATCATCTTCTTGCGGAACTTCTTGTATGCCTTGTCAATCGCTTTGAGGTTCACATCCGCGACCCACAGCTGCGAGCTCGGACGCCCTTCATCACCACGCAGCTCGCCGCGCTGAGCCGTCCACATCATCGTCTTTCCATCAGGTGAGAACACCGGAAGCCCATCAAACCCCTTCGCATTCGTGATCCGCATGCGTGGAGTCTCATCGAGCGGATACTTCCCAGTCGCATCGACGCAGAAGACCTCGTAGTTCGCGTGCGACATCTCGCTCGTCGCGTAGAACAGGTACTTCCCGTCAGGCGTGTAGAACGGACACCAGTTCACATGCTCATTATCAGTGATCTGAACCTCTTTCTCGATCCCAATCACCTTGCCGTCATCTTCGAACGCGAGTTTCGAGACGAAGATCTGGAGCAGCTTATCCTCGCGACGATCCGATCGGTAACAAATCCACTTTCCATCCGGAGAGAAGAACGGCCCGCCGTCATACCCCGGCTCCGTGATGAGCGGAGTATGCGAATCATCCTTGGAATCCCAGATCCACAAATCGCCGTCTGTCCCGCCGGGCTCAAGACGCGTATACAGAATAGAACGACCATCAGGAGACCAAGACCCCTCCGCGTCGTACCCGTCACGCTCCCAGAGCGCCGTCGCCTCGCTCTTGCCCATCTCCGCACAGCAGGTCCCGTGTGCTTCAGTCAATGTCATCTCGACGATGTCCATCTCACGCGGGAACTGCCACGAGTACTTCGAGGTCCCGCGTTGGTATCCCGCGACATCCTCAGTCTCTGGAGCGACAAGCGTCGATCCGAACAGCACGCGCGAGGAATCCTTCGGATGGAACCAGCCGCAGGTGTTGGACGATCCCCAGTTGGAGAGGTTGGTGATGTGCTCGATCTTGGTGATTTCTTTCCCATCACGCACGACATCTGCTGCGTACATCAAGTAGTGCTCGAGCGGCTCATCACCTTTCGCCGGAGTCGGGATCGCTTGGAAGATGATCCGCTTGCCGTCGTGCGAGAAGTACGCCTCACCCGCTTTGATGAACCGATCCGCACTCGTGAGCTGAACATGATTCGTCAAAAAGCTCTTTTCATTACTCGGCCATTGATCATCCCACTCAGGATTGGGATTCGATGCCATCGCAGAAACAGCAATCAAAGAAACAGCAACGCTCGAAATCGCAAGATTCCGTGCACGATCGGTCAGTACGGATACACTCGTGTTCATGGGAGATACTAGGTCCACAAGACGCATCTATCGAAACCCGCCGGACATCACCGAGTCCATGATTCGTCGCGTCCAGACCGGACCGATCCCGCATTTCCAGTACACCCCCCCTGAGGGTCCGATCCCGGTGCTCTACGAGGACGAAACCTTCGTTGTCGTAGACAAGCCTTCTGGTATCCTCTCAGTGCCTGGGATCGCCGAGGACAAGAAAGACTGCGTGCGATCCAGAGTCGAGAAGCAGTTCCCGCTCGCGACCGGACCGATGACCTGCCATCGACTCGACCAGTCCACCTCAGGGGTCATGATCCTCGCGCTCAATCCCAAAACCCACAAGAATCTCTCCAAGCAGTTCGAGGATCGCAAGATCACCAAACGCTACCTCGCACTGATCGAGGGTCACCTCGAATCCGACGAAGGCACCATCAACGCGCCGATCCGCAAAGATGTCGATGTCCGACCACTCATGCTCGTCGATCATCTCTACGGCAAGCCGTCCGTCACACACTACAAAGTCCTCAGCAGAGAAGAGTTCAAAGGAAAACCCGCC
>WUAJ01000080.1 GCA_009827215.1 Phycisphaeraceae bacterium | reverse complement strand
TGCTGACGGCTGTGACGACCGCTCGATTCTCCAGCGTGCTGAGTATCGGTCTGGAATCCGGAATCGAGGTCATCGAAGCGATAGAGATCTCAGGGATGTCCACAGGCCGTCCTGTTTTCCAACGCGAATGCAACGAGATGTGCTTGGATATGCGGAACGGTGAAGCGCTCGAGGATGTGATCAACAGCTCAAAAACGCTCCCAAACTTTGCACGCAGATTGCTGGGATCTGGGAAAGATTCGGATGAACTCGCCAAAGCAGGTCGGATCATCGCTCGTCACTATGACCGCATGTCCGACCATCTGACCAAGAATATCAATACGGTGATCGAACCGATGATCACGATCGCAATGGCGGGGATTGTGCTGTTGATTGCACTTTCTGTGTTCTTGCCTATGTGGCAAATGATCAGCATCAACAAATAAGGAGAGATGAGATGAGAAGAAGCGCCTTTACCCTTGTCGAGTTGCTCATTGTTGTGGTGATGCTGGGAATACTTGCTGCTGTTGCAGTCCCCAAGTTCAGCTCAGCGTCTGATGATGCGCGATCATCCTCGACTCAGAGCACACTCGCTGGTGTTCGCTCTGCGATTGCTACATACAGAATGAATGCCGTAATCAGCGGGAATGATCCATTCCCTTCGCTGGCGCAACTGACTGATGGGACTGTGGTCAAGTTTGATATCCCAGCGAACCCATTCAGCGGCGTTTCGGGCGTGCAAGCGGTGAGTCAGGGTCAAGCAAATAGCCGATCTGTGATCTCCCCGACCAGTGCTGGATGGAACTACTTTGTCGACAACTCCGCGAATCCACCAGTCGCGATTTTCTACTCAAACTCCGAAAGCGATTCAACCGTTGATGATGGTTCGGGAGGAGTCCTGGGAGCGAACGAGCTTTGAATCTCTCAAGCCGTCCATTGGAGTGTCGATCACGACGAGCATTCACAGTGTATGAACTGCTCGTTGTTGTCGTGATTATGGGGATCATCGCTGTTTCGGCGACACCTGTACTGAGCCAGAGTATTGAGGCGCGTCAAGCCGCGGCTCGCGATGAGGTGATCCGATTGCTTGAGTACGCACGCGGACGAGCGATCGCGACTGGATTCCCGGCTGGAGTACGCGTTGACACCATCGATAGCACCATCCAGCTATTGGCCATCAATGAAGTGGGGGCGGTTGTTGATCTCAGTGATCCCATCAGTGGTGATTCCATGATGTCCGATCTTCCCAACGAGTTTGCGGAAGTGCTCGTCAGTTCGTTTGTTAATGGTGATGGTGGAAGCGGCACAGGAACGGTCTGGTTTGATTACCAAGCGGAGCCACACACCAGGGATGATGTGAGTGGCGTGTTTGATGCCGTATTCATTCAGAATGCGACCATCACGCTGAGCACTGGGACAAGGATTGTGATCCATGCGGATTCAGGGTTTGTGGAGGATCAGCCATGAACTATGCGATCCGTCAAGGAATGAGCCGTAGTGCCTTCACATTGATCGAAGTGGTGACCATGGTGATCGTGCTTGCGATCGCGGTGCCGCCAACACTTGAGATATTGATGAGCAATACCGCATCACGCGCCAATGTGATCAATACGGGACGCGCGACGATGCTCGCGAGTAATGTGCTCGAAGGGATTATGGCGGATGTTTCATCGAGTGATGAATCACTTGGATTCGAAGCGCTCGCGGACGCCAGCGTGTACCTCGATACTCCAACGACTGGTTTTTATAGTCGGATGAGCACTGCGACGCAGTCTTTCACCAGCCGTGGTATGACTTACAGCGTACAAATTGGTGAACTCGTTGCTGCGGACGGCATGGTGTCTGGTGATGTTGGAGACAATGTGTTCCGAACAGTGACCGTCACGGTTTCTTATCCCTCCGCAGATGGGGCGGCGTACACACTCCCAGTGTCGCTGATGGTGTCGTCGCTATGAGTGTTCAACTTGTCCAACCCGCCAAACATCGCGGTTTCTCGCTACTTGAGATGGTTGTTGCGATGACCGTGATGGCCGTGATCGCCGCAGTGATTATGCCTGTGATTGTGTCCTCGACTGATGCGTATGCTGTGGCGCGTGATGCGCGTGCGGATACGGATCGTGTGCTCTACGCGCTGGAGCGCTCGGCTCGTTTGGTTCGTGAAGCACCATTTGCCGCTGACGATTCGGGGCTCGCAGTCCAAGTTGGGAGCGCCACTCGATTCATACTGACGGATGGCTCAGGTTTGCGTCTGAGCGGTGATCAACTCGAGCTGCTCAAGCCGGGAGGGCAGTCATCGGTGCTGTGCTCCAGGATCGATCGCGTGCAGTTCACTTACTATGACTCAGCTGGGAATCCGATGACCATCGTCAATCCATCGCAGATCCATCGTGTATGCCTGCGTATCCAGAGTGGTGCAATCGACATGGAGATGTACGCGATGCCTCGCTCGTGGATCGGGCGTGAGGGGGGGGCATGAGTCACGCACGATCCAGAAGAGGCTCTGTTTTGGCGGTGCTCGTCGTGGTGCTCGCATTGCTCGGATTGGTCGTCGCGGGTTCGATCCGTCCGCTTCGAGACGAAGCTACGCTGACAACGATGCGTGTCGAGACGGTCCGCGCGTTTTATGCCGCTGAATCCGGGACAATGATCGCGATCCAGGGATATGTAGGGGAAACAGAGATGCCGATCGAGGGCTCATCGATTGTGGTCAATGATCAAACAATCGTCTTCACACAGATCCCAGAATCCGACGGTGTTGCGGTGATCCATGGTGTGAGCGGCGACGCAACGCGACGCATTGAACTCGAACTTCAGTAACTTCCTTGGTAGGTCCGCATAACGCCTCCCCTGTATTGAGGGGTATTTGTATTCATACAGAAGTCGAGTCTATCTTGGGTCGATAAGTGCTGTACTCGGACGATTTCAAGACGGAGACACTCGGATGATCAAATCCAAAGACAAACTGACTGTATTCCTGGCGCCGGACAGGCTCACCATCGCGCACGCGCGAGGCGGGAAGATTGTCCAAGCAGAGAGTCTGAGTCTCGATCAAAGCAAATGGACTGATGCATGGTCGGGTGGTCTCCATCTTTACGACCTCCCTCTGCGCCAACTACTCGCTCGATTCAAGGGCGCCAAAAAAGTTTGGCACGCTGATCTTTTCTATAAGAGCCCGGGTTCATTGTGCCGTGTCGAAATCACTGATCATGATGAGTCAACCGCGATCGCGAAACTCAAGGGAAGCTTGAAGCAGTCGATCGGGACTGTCAACCCAGTCGATGCGGTTTCTTTGTACGCTGTGGAATCTACGAATGTCTCGATGGGAGTTGCGGATACAGAAGCGAATCTCCAGAAAGTTTTCGCATGGATGAATCGGAACAAGATCTCATTGGATCAGATTCTCCCAAGCGATACGGTCCTTGTCGATCAAGCATTGATGTTCGCACATCAGGCCGATGAAGAGACCGCGGTTTTGTTCTTGGGTGAGCGGTCAAGCGTGATCGCGTACAGCGAGCATGGAGAACCCAAGCTGCTGAGACTCGTCGAGATTGGTTATGACAAGCTCAACGCGGTCTATCAGAGGGTGTTCGCAAAGTCAGAAGGTTCTGATGAATCGGGATCACATGATGCAAATCATGGGTCATCCGAGTCCACGAATGAGCAAGAAGTCCTCAATGGAATGGGCATGCTGTTCAAGCACGGCGTACCTGTAGGCAAGCATAAACGACCAAGCATTCCTGAACTCCGTGACATCATGCCTGGCATGGCTCCGGTTCTCCAGCGAATCAATATTGAGATCAAACAGACTTTCCGATTCGCGAACTCATTTGAGAATGCTCCATCCAGACTTTTGATCTGTGGTCCAGGCGCATCGATCCCGAAGATCGGATCGGCGATGGCTGATGGACTCGATCTTCATGTCGAAACTGATGAGGCGGCTGAGTCATACAGCTGCGATGAACTACTTGGACTCGGAACCCATGAGCACACCGCGGTGACGAGCTTTGCTACTCCGCTACAGATTCTTCCTCGAGCTGCAAAGGAACTCCGTGTTCAATCGAATCTCTGGGATTGCTTGAAGATCGGTGGGGGGATTGCCGCAGCGTTGGTGATTGGGCAGTATCTCTACGCAGATCAGCAACTCGCAGAATCAAAGCAAACAGTGATTGCCCAGTCCGATCAGATCAGTATGATCGAGCAAGATCAGAATCGCAGGCAGTCCATCCGCGCCATGGCGAGCACGATTGAAACCGCGGCGAACATGATCGACGAGGAGATGGGATCATCAGTGGACTGGTTCGAGTTCCTTGGCATGATGCCGGAGATGGATGAGGAAATTCTGCAACTCACCGAACTCCAAGCACGGATGAACGCTAAGCATCCGATGGTGAATCTGACCGGCATGGCGATGGGGGATGGCGAGGGGAGCGACGCGAGCCAGGTGCTCTCTCAGTACATCAAGTCATTGCGTGCATTGGACATTGTCAATAGGATCGAGATCGGGAGTACTTCAAAGTCGCTCTTGGATGGTGGGCAATGGGGTCTGAGCTTTGTGCTCGCGATTGAACTCAAATCGAATACGGGAGAGTTCGAGACTCTCACCAAACTCAGTCAGGCTGATATGGGAGCGATGCCGTGAATGCTGAAATACAGAAGAATGTGCTGATCCGCATCGTGCTTGTCGCGTGTGCATTCTGCCTCGCGTGGTACTTCCTTGTGAACCCGAAAGCTCAGCAAGTGCACGAGCAACGCGAAACGGTTGCTCAGTATGAGCAAATGATTATGGCTTATCAGTCTGAGGTAGGTTCATTGGACTCTGTGGAATCCAAGCAAGTCGAGATTCAACTCCAGACTCACTTGGACCGCTTCCAAGGCATGATCAACACAGGGGATCCAGGCACGAAGTTGCACACCATCATTAATGAATCAGCTGGTGCGAACGATGTTTCGGTTTCCCGCATTGAGACAGTGAACTCCCGCGAGCTCCATAAACGCAGCCAACAGATTAATGGCGAGATCAAAGGTATTGCCCATTCGATCCGAATCGAGGTTGAGGGAATGTTCGGCTCAGTTGTCGCATTTATGGATCAGGTCGCTTCGAATCCGATGCAAGTCGAGTTCACCAGTTTCCGCATGATTCCGATGGGACATCAGAATGTGCGTGTCAATGCAGAACTCAACACAGTGATGCTCACATCGATCCCTACGGATCTGAGCATCGGAGGAGTTGAAGAATGAATATGAAAGCACAAGTCGCTAGTTTTCGGCTCTTTGCATTGATCGGACCAAGCTTGGTCCTCCTCGGATTCCAGTTCGTCGCCTTTGAGCCATCTTCGGCACAAGCAAGCAGCACAGATCTCCAGTTCCTTCCGCTGCCGAAGGTTCCTGAAGTTGCTGTGGAATCCGATCCGAGCGGCTTCTCGATCAGAGAATACTCACCGTTCTGGTTTGAGGAGGTGGAGGAATCGCTGCCTGACATGCCGGAGGCTCTGCTCCCAGAAGAACCGATGCATGATCCCGACCCAGTCTTCATCCTTTCGTCGGTCCTCCCTTCTACGAACAAGTCCTTCGCGGTCATCAACGGTAAGCCGTATTCTGAGGGGGATGTCGTGTCTGAGGGTTGGACATTGGTCAAAATCGCTGGTCAAGAGCGATACATCATCGTGAAACACGAATCAGGCCGCCGACTGCGTGTGCTGATGAGCCGGAACTAACGCTTGAAGCGGGAAGATCTGAGTACTACGCTTACCTTCGCAGGGCGTATAGCTCAGTTGGCTAGAGCGCTGCCGTCACATGGCAGAGGTCACTGGTTCAAGTCCAGTTACGCCCATTGAAAAAGCCGCGGATCACACGATCCGCGGCGTTCAATTTTTATGGATCATCTTGATCAGCGTTCGATCACATAGGCCGCATCCATTGCCTTTGAGATCCGTGTGCGGATGTCACTCAGGTGCGCGGTTGTGTACGAATCCGGATTCCGCTCAAGCGCTCGATCACACATCGAGTCGATTCTTCCAAGCTCCGCCGATGCGAGAGTCGCGATTGTGCGAAGCGATGGGGATGATGTGCCGTCAAGAAGCATGAGCTGGATCAAGCGATCTGTGTGCTCGCGTTGGAGATTCCTACGGAAGCTCGAGATCTCTATGTCGTCACGAGACGAGCCGTTGGTTGGGGAGCACTCGCTCCAGGCTCGATTGGTGACAGTGGTCACGAGCTCAGCGAGTGTGAACTTGTCGTTCGGATCAGCGCGGAACTCGTTGTCATACACTCGACGGAGACGAGTCGGATTCATGAGGAAGGTCATACCGGTTGCTTGGAGACCGCCAACAAGGTCATGGACTGTTGCGGAGGGATCCGCGAGCAGTTCGTTAATCCCTTGAGGATCCCACCAGTATTCTTTGCCGAGGTGGCGGATAAGCTCTGGTGTGATTCCGAATGCAGCGTCTTCGAAGGTGTTGTCGATGACAAAGTTCATCGCTTCTCGTTGACGATCAGCAGAGATATCTGTGATCGGAGCTGGAGCGTCCGGATCACCCTTGCGAGCGTTGGTGATGTATGAACCTCCGACATAGGTCGCCGCGATCGAGACGGATTGGAGGTGAGTGCCGAGGAACGCGTTGAATCGTCTGCGAGCTTCTGACCATGATTCGCCGTCATCTACGATTTCAGTCAGCAACTCACCACGCAGTTTCTGGACGAGCGAGAGGCGGGAGCGTGCGAAGTTCATATTGTCTGCGCCGTTGTCCCAAGTGACATTCCGTGGATCCGATCCGAAGGTGATCTCGGACTGTGGAATGAACAAGTGACCCGGCTCTTGCGATTGCTTGAGAACTTCATCGATCTCGGATTCAGGACCGTATCCGAACGCGATCGCCCATCGATCGTATGGGCCGACCTCTGGGGTCGCGAAAGGACCTTGTACCTCGCCGAGCTCGTGATTGATGTTCGCGGCAATGTAATCCATGACCGAAGCTGTGGTCGCTCCTTCAATGTCTTCAGAGTTCATTTCTTCGAGCGAGCGATAGGTTGAAGCCGCCATGTTGTGCTGCAGTCCGAGACAGTGACCGACCTCGTGCGCGGAGATGTATCGGATCATCTCTCCCATATAGTCCTCTGGGATCCCATCGAGCAGTTCAGTGTTTTCATCTCCCAGCATTCCTGCAGCGAGCGCTGCGTCTGCGATCGAGAGATCCACACTCAGCATGTTTCCGATGGTACACGCCGCGTTCATATGGTTGCTGGACATGCAGCTCCAAGGATGCTCTCGATCACCAAGCTCATGCTCAGAGACTTTCTGAGCTTCGAGAGCAAGATTCCGCTGTACAAGCTCGCGTTGCTCTGGTGGAGCAAGGCGAACACGCGGATCCCAGTTTGGATGCTCTGCGAAGAATGCCAATGTTTCAGGATCAAACGACTGCTCAGTCATTTCATCTACAAAGGTGCCGAGCATCGATGTGATTGCGCGGGTCAAACCTTGGTGCCAGACGACATCCGCGTCGAGGATCTCGCCAGTATACGGATTGGTGCGTGATGGGCCGATTGCGTAGCCATAGGACGAAGCGTTCCAACGGAAGAAGTTAAAGCGAGCGTCTTCTGGATCGATATCCATAAACGCGCCTGTGTTTGCGTCCTGCTGGCGGACTTCGAGGGCTCCATCGATCCCGATCTCTCTGAAGGCATCGTTCCACATCTCAATGCCTTCACGCACATAGCGGCGGAAGCGGACAGGTGTAGTGTGCTCGATGTACCAGACTAGAGGTTCCTTTGGTGGGGACAGCTTCAAGCTCGGATCAGCTTTCTGGATATTCCAGCGTGAGATGTATCGGTCAGTGACCTCGTTGTTTCCTGTGACACCAAAGTCCTGATGCCAGTCATAGAAGTAACCAACGCGAGCGTCTGCTTTGCGTGGCTTGAAGTCGCTGCTGCCTTTGAGATTGGAGATGTTGTATGTGATGGACACAATCTGTCCATCTGGACGCGGTGCTGTGTACTCAAAGATCACATTCTCCGGGAATGCTTTGGCGCTTGTGATTCGTGCAAGTGATGGGTTAATGTTGTACAGCGAAGGACCATATCCCGCGAAGACTGATGATCCGAACAATGCCGGGGCATGGCGTGTAGCAAGCGAACCGAGATCAACAACTGGACGCTTGTCTGGAGTATGCGAGAGAATCGGGAGTGAGAGCAAGACGCGTCCAGTGTAGAGATCGCCGACAGAGTCTTGTGCTTGTTTGTCTTGGTTCGTGCGCACGCTCAAGTTCGGTGCTACGAGCGCGAGTTGATCCCCGATTTTGTGCCATTTTGCGTAGTGGGTAGGTCCCATGACACCAGCTTGGGGATCACCGCCTGAGACTGTGCATGCGATCATGACGGTTTGCTGGTCATACCCTCTGGGGAATGCAGCGAGCAGTTTGCCCTTCTCCTTGTCGGTATACAACTCATAAAATGGAGAAGAGCCATCGGCGACAGAGATCACCTTGCTCAAGTCTTTGGTGACTTGATCGAAAGGTGCTTCTCCAGCAGCAGCGGGGGATCCAGCGAATGCGAGAACAGCGGCGATGGTAAGTGCGTGACGAACTTGGCGTCGGCGTGACATGATCAAACTCCTGCGCGAAAGGTGTGTGGTGGTCAAGAAGGCATTGAAACTGCCATCTTCGTGTACCCAGACCGCTCAGTCGGGTTGCAAAAAGTGAACACTAAAATGCGATACAGCCAATCTCGTGAACTGGAAAATGCTTGTGCATAAAAAAAACCCGCTTTGAGCGGGTCATCTTTCGGATGATTTGATCAGCAACTCAGATGCCGACGGCTTTGCTGGTTTTCGCCATGGAGACTTTCAAGGCCGCGGCTTCACGCTCGCGGGTGAGCTTGGTCACGGCATCCATGCGATTTGGTGCGTCCTCTGGAATCACACGCGCTTGAGCTTCAGCGAGTTCTGCTTGTGCTTCGGATTCAATGATCTCCTCTGCAGCGATTGCTCGTTCAGCAAGGATGATGAGCTCATTGTGCGACATCTTGAGGAATCCGCCATCGACGAAGTATTCGCGAGAGCCACTCCCAGCGTCTGCTGGGAAATCCAGTCGGAGCTTGCCAAGTCCCAATCGAGCGACGATCGGTGCGGTCCCGTGCTGGACACCCATGAGACCATCCCAAGCTGGGACGGATGCGTAAACGACCTCCTCATTGAGGAGTTCGCGTTCTGGGGTAACAAGTCGGCAAGTGATCGGATTGGCCACGG
>WUAJ01000079.1 GCA_009827215.1 Phycisphaeraceae bacterium | reverse complement strand
CAAGCACATCATCGCCGTGGGTGCCGGCAAAGGGGGTGTTGGGAAGTCCACCGTCGCGATCAACCTCGCCGTGGGTCTGGCGCGCAAGGGACACGCCATCGGAGTACTCGACGGCGACATCTACGGCCCATCACTCCCAACCATGCTCGGACTCGAAGCGATGGACCAAACAGTCCTCGACGGAGTCCTCCAACCCTTCCTCGTCCACGGCGTCAAATCCATCACGATGGGCAAGCTCGTCGAATCCGACAAACCCCTCATCTGGCGCGGCCCAATGGCGCACGGCGCGTTCCACCAACTCATCGAACGCACGCAGTGGGGGGAACTCGACTACCTCATCATCGACCTCCCACCAGGAACGGGTGATGTTCCGCTCACACTCGCACAGTCCGTCCAGCTCTCGGGCGCTGTCATCGTCTGTACTCCACAGAAGGTCGCGCAGGACGACGCGGTCCGTGCCGCGAAAATGTTCGAGTCGCTGGGAGTCGAAACGCTCGGCGTTGTCGAGAACATGAGTTTCTTCATCGGAGACGACGGCAAAGAGTACGATATCTTCGGCAAAGGCGGCGCTCAGCAGATGGCGCAGCGCCTCGGACTCCCGTTCCTCGGATCGATCCCCATCAACACCGCGCTCCGCGCGAACATGGACAACGGGAATCCAACTAAAAACTTCGACGAGTCCACCGCCGGCGGGCCGCAGCTCCCATCGGCGCTCAATCAGCTCGCTGACCAGCTCGTAGCGCAGGTCACCCTCGCGTCGATGAGCAAAGGCACCAAAGCACCAACGCTCAGTATTTCCTGATCACTTCCGTCGGATCGTGCGGATGCGATCGCTCAGATCCGGCGCGATCTGTTCGATCAGCCCCATCCCATCCGCAGGGGTCACGTCCAGCACCTGGCGCGTGTCTACATCAGTAAGAACCGTCTGAGTCCCGTTGGGCCAGCGGACGATGAGTTCGTCGATGCTCGTCGCGTTCCCGAGCCCGAAATGTGCCTCCGCGGGAACCTGCGACATGAAGCTCGTCCCCGCGCTGATGAGTCGAGTACGCATGACATTGCCAGTGCGGGCTTTGATCACTGCGCCAATCGCACGCGTGTTCATCGTCCCAGGCATGCGTGGTCTCACGACCAACCATTGATTGAAAGGACGAGCGCTGGTTGCGTTGCTTTCCAGCACGCGCACCGGACCATTGAGGACAGTCGAGACGAGATCCAGATCCCCATCGCGATCAAAGTCCACATCAAGCAGCGCCGAGCCGTAGTCCTCGTAGTCGAACCCGATCTGCTCCTCGCGCGATACATAGTTCGGAGTCCCGACCATCGGACCGCGATTCATCCACAGTCTCCAAGGCATCTCCGCTGGACCAAACTCGATGGCGTTGACCTCCGCGAGATCGAGCCGACCATCGTTGTCCAGATCAAAGAAGACCGTCCCCCAACCCCATCCGCCGTGATCGACCCCAAGCTCGACGGCGCGCTCGTCATAACCAAGCGATTGATTTGATTTCATAAACAGCACATTGTGCTCGCCGGGACCGAACAGATTCGTCACATAGAGATCGAAGTCCCCATCGTTGTCGCAGTCCGCGACGCTGACGCCCATCTCGTTAAACGCGGAATCCAACCCCAGCGCCGGTGCGCTATCGATAAACGCGCCGCTCCCATCGTTGTCGAGCATCGGATTGGCAAAGAAGTCGTGCGCGACAAAGACATCCAGATCGCCATCTTCATCCTGATCAAAGAGCACCGGTTGCCAGTACGTCGTTCCATTCGGATTCAGCGGCGAATCCGCGGTGATATCCGTGAACTGCATATTCCCATCGTTGCGATAGATCCGCGCCCCCTGATCCCATGTGGTCACTACAAGATCCAGCAGACTGTCACCATTCAGATCACCCGCGCTCATCGCGCCGCCGTGCGTCTGTGGCACAAGCAACGGCATCGAATCCAGACCCGACCCCATCGTCACTTCCACGAACGAATGATCCGCTTGTTGTTGGTACAGCGCGAGCGTTCGCGAACCAATTGTTCCAGGCGCCTGGAACTGATCGAACTGGATGATCAGATCCAGCAGATCATCCCCATCGGCATCAAACCACAGCGCCGAGCGAGCGGTGTTGATATCAACCAGCCCCGATGCAACCGCAACTTCAGTAAATGTCCCGCCGTCGTTTCGATAGAGTTGACTCGTGAATCCCGATCGTGTCGGGACAAAGAGATCTGCGTCTCCATCGTTGTCGTAGTCAGCGCTGATAATCCCCGATCCCATCCCAGGACCGTGCCGATACACCCCAATCCCGATCGAAGGACCAACGCTCGTGAGTCGGAGCGACCGATCAATCGGCGAAACTTTGGATCCCGATGGAAGTGAAGTTGATGAGAACTCCGGCGCCATCCCGGCGATCAACACACACAATGCAATCTGAAAAAACATCGAACCACACCCTTCACTCAATCCAACAAGCCCACACCAAGTTCAGCAGATGAGTGGTCGGAATTCAACGGAAAACCGCCGAATTCACGCACTCTTGACCTCGCCGATAATTAATCTCATTTCTGTCTTTCCAAGACAATAGCCTTGTGGTATACTCCAATCAGAAACCAAACAAACTGATGAAAATCAGTGACACACCAACAGGAGAAACCCATGACCACCGCGACCGACACCATCACCCAAATCGCCAACGATGTCTTCGAGCACTGCAAGTCCGGAGACGAGAGCGTCGACTTCGTTGAGTACGACGCGAAAATCTGGGATAAGCACTTCGCAGACAACTGGGTCAGCGTCGAAGGCGACGGCAAAACCTACACCGGACGCGATGAAGTCATCGCCAAGTATCGCGAGTGGCAGAGCGGCGTGACTATGCACGGCTGCGAAGTCACCGGACCATTCGTCGGACCCAACGGATTCAGTCTCGTCTTCGACATGGACATGGAATGCAAGAACGGCACCTTCCCACGCATGAGCATGCGCGAAGTCGCGAACTACACCGTCGAGAACGGCAAGATCGTCAAGGAAGAGTTCCGCTACCCACCAATGGACTGCGCTCAATAGGCGATCCGTCAATTATCATCAATGTCACCAACGGGCCTCGGCCCGTTTTTTAGTGCTCGTGACGCATCGAGCTCGCAATCCGAGCCGCGTTCACTGTGCCGATCGATTCCTGGATCGCCGCTTCCAGATCTTCATTGATGATGAACTTGTCGTACACCTCACCCGAACGAGCCGCTTCCATTTCGGTCTTCGCTTCCGCGAACCGCTTCTCGATCTGCTCGGCGCTCTCGCGCTTGCGATTCTGCAAGCGTCCGAGCAAAACCTCTTCACTCGGAGGCATAATGAAAATCCCAAACGCCTCCGGCATCTTCTCTTTCACCTGCGCCGCGCCTTTGACATCGATCTCAAGGATCACCAGTCGACCGCGTGCGAGCTGTTCTTCGACCCACTTGCGCCGCGTGCCGTATTTCTTCCCGAAGACATCCGCCCACTCCAAGAACGCGTCCTGCTCGATGAGCTCGTTGAACTCCTCGTCGCTGACGAAGTGGTAATCGACCCCCTCAGTGTCCGCTTCGGTTTTGACTCGTGTCGTGCAGCTTACTGAGAACACCGAATCCCCGATCGCGCGCTCTACGCCGCGTGTGATCGTGGTCTTCCCAACCCCGGATGGGCCTGAAATGATCAACAACAACCCGTTGTCAGTGTCTGTCGGCAGTCGTGGGTATCCCGTTTCCATCTCAAGAGTCTCCATACAACTCAGCGTAGTCACCCAACACAAAGAGGGCACCCCATCCAATCGGAAAGGATGCCCTCAATCATAGATTTGTGATCAACCGATCAGTTCACCGACGCCGACGAGCGGCGACAGAGATCAGAGCGAACACGGACAACGCGCTTGGAGCCGGGACCGTTCCAACCGAAACATTCCCCAGCGATCCGATCCGACTGCTCAGATCCTGTCCGAACTCAAAGTGCAGATCGATCGTCGCGCTGCCCCAGCCGTCCAGCGGATTGCCTTGCAGATCTCCGACGAATACCTCGTACTGCGCCCAGTGTGGACCACGCACATCGCTGGAGTACCAGTTGTGCGTCATCTGACCACCCCATTGCCAGACCGAGTCCGAGCCGTCGGTCCCAAGGATGGGATCAAACCCAAACTCTGAGTACACAGAGAGATGCTCCGACGATCCGAGCGTGCGGACAAAAACGCCGCTCTGAGAGGGGAGTGAGATGAAACCGAACGCGAGCCATCCGAACTGGGAGTTAACCCCGGTGTGATTGAGCACCGATGCAGCGCCATCATACGTATCCGCGCCTTCGAGCATCTCCACCGTCGTCATGTGAGGCGACTCGAATGAGAGGAACACCTGCTGATCGAAGATAGATACAAGCAAGTGGCTCATCGGACCTCCCATCTGAGGCACATCCGCCGAAGCGAATCCCGCAGTCAGCGCGAGTGTTGCAAAAGCAGCTCTCATGCGTCACCGCGCTTTCTGCGCGATGCGACGAGCCCACCCATCGCGAGCATCCCCAGTACGCTTGGAGCCGGGACGGCGTTGAAGTTGAGTGTCACCAGATCACTTGTGTACTGCGAGTACGCATTGCCCGAAGCGTCACCCACAAACACACGGTAAGTCGCTTCGTACGCGCCCAGTGCATCGGCGCTGTACCAGTTGTGGACCATCGTGCCTCCCCAGTTCCACGCGTCGTCAGAACCAGCGGTGCCTTGGATCGCGTCGTAGGTGTGCATCTCACGCATCATGCGGAGCCCGCCTTCGTAGACATTCAGACCAGCGGTCGATGAGACATGCTCGATCCACATGTACTCGTCCAGTTCGAGGCTGATGAATCCGTCCGCGAGCCAGCCGTATTGGCTGGAGTAATAGGTGTCATTGAGCACGCTCGCAGCGCCGTCGTACACCTCGCCCGCAAAGCGATGCATCTCGATCGGACTGCTCGCATCGGTCCCGACATGCGCGTGCACTTCGCCGTTATCGAAGGTCAGCATGATGTGCTCCATCGGACCCCAGACATTGGGGGTGCTCACGCCCGCAAGCGCGGAACCTGAAACGAGTGCGAGTGTTGATATTGTCATAATCTTCATTTTGAAACTTCTTTCTATTGAGTGCGCCTCTTGGGCGCGTGTTGTTACTGTGCCATCGCGGGATACCACTGATCCCGCGCATTGTCCGCGTCATACACCTCAGTGAGCGAGCGCGCCGCAGCGTGCCCGTCGAGCATCAGGTATCCCGCGTTGTCTCCGTGCCGATCGTGCGCCACTTCAAAGCCCGCCTGCACACCACGCGTGCGCCAGAAATGAGCCATAATGTGGTCCACGCTCAGCGTGTCCTTGACTTCTCCAAGCAGAATCGTCTTTGATGGATGAGGCGTAGCCGATCGTTTCCGATACGGCTCAAACCGATCACCCACAAACCGACTCGGATCAATCTCCTCTCGACGAAGCTCGTAATACACATTCAGCCCGTAGCTCACCGCCGCCGTAGAGAACGGCAGCCCCGGCTGCTCAATCGGACTCTCTCTCCGATCATGAGCGCACCGGTAGAACTCGTTGGTCGCGCTCCACCACGAATCGCTCTGCCAGAGATCGGAATCCCCTTCAAAGCTCTGATCCGTGAGGTACTCGAACATCTGGGGTGCCCAGGTGAGCTCTCCTGAGAACCCCGCCGAGTGCTTCGAGCGCGGGAACACCCCGTCGTTGTCATCGAGATACAGATTCATCGCGATCCCGAGCGAACGCATCGAAGCGAGACACTTGACCGATCGCGCGCTGTCCCGCGCTCCGGAGAGCGAGGGGAGCAGCATCCCGATCAGCAGCGCGATGATCGCGATGACCACCAACAGCTCGATGAGCGTAAACCCGGCGCAGACGCGAATTTGGTATCGCATATACGCAACCTCCCAGTGCGCGCCAATGCAGCGCACCGTTTGTATTTCTATGTGTGTGTAAAGAACGAGCGATCAGCTCAAGCGCGAGGCGGAGGCGTCGGCAGCTCAACCCCACGCGACCAAGGCACGCGGTCATTGGTGATCGCGATCTGTACCCGCTGAGCGACCAATCCAAGATCAGCGTTCATGCGAGACACCATCGTCCCGACAAAGAACGCGACCATCGCACTATTCCCAGCACCGCCAAGCGCATCGATCGACGCGTCGCTCTTGGGAAGGCGCCGAGTCGGCGTCGTGGGTTCGCTGTCTGAATCACAACCCGAATCCATCTCCGACGGATCCATCAACCCCGCTTCACACAGCGGACACGCCGGCTCATCATCAATCGGCTTGAGACACGAGCACATCTCCTGTCCACACACCGACCACGATGGACGCTGATTCATCATCGTCGAGAGCACGAACGACCACCCCGACCCCGCAAGCACAAAGCCGAGCACGAACAACGCCGTCGCTACAAAATGGATCCGATCCATGCGCATCACTCAGACAATAGTCGGCCAGTTCAACCGAATTCAATCAAAGTACTGCTCAGGCGAACGAGTTATTCTTAAACAGGAACTCAACCGCCTGCTGCACGCGCCCAAGCTCGATCCGATCCACCACGCACCGCTCCGGATGATCGTTCGCTGATTCACGCGCATCGAGCGTCGGATCCGCGACCAGAACCACCTCGCTCTCGCGTCCATCACTCAACGGCTCCACCGGGATCGTCGTCCACCTCGGATCCGTAGGACCAAACAGCGTCACCAAAGGCGTCCCCATCGCCGCAGCGATGTGCCGAGGTCCCGTGTCGTTGGTCACCATGATCCGCGCACCCTTGCAGATCGCCTTGAGCCCCCCAAGCGTGTTCCCCAGTGCGGGCAGCGAAACCGGATCACTCGCGCTGTGCGAGCGGATCTCATCGATCAGCTCAATCTCCGCCGGAGATCCATTAAGCAGCACCGCCAATCCATGCTCCGCACGCAACCAGTCCGCGAGCTTCGCAAACCGATCCGCGGGCCAGCGCTTCGCCTCGTTGTTCCCGCCGGGATTCAGGATCGCGTAGGGACCATCAACCCCCGCCTTAGCAAGGATCTCATCACACTTCGCTTGATCCTTTTCCGAGATCGGCAGTTCCATCCGCGCCCCGCTCGGAAGCGCGAGCGGCATCGAAACACAATCCGTCGGCGCATGCACCGACCAATCCACCAGCGTCTCATCTAGCAAATACGACGCGAGGTTCCAGTAGTAATCCACCGCCGGGACCATCTTCCACGACCGATCCGCATTGCGTGGCGGGATCACCTTGTCCGTCAGCAGCATCCCGCGTCCGTCACGCTCGTACCCAATCCGCCGAGGAATAAACGCGATCCGTGTCGTCAGCGCCGTCGAGAACGAGTTCGTCATCAAGAGCGCCGTGTCGTAGCGCCGAGGGCGCACCTTCGCCGCCGCCTTCTTCGTCGCCATCATCCCATGAGGCACAAACACATGCACCTCATCAAACAGATCGCTCTCGCCGCCCCCAGCACCAATCAACTGATCAATCCCAGGTCGGCACAGCGCGCCGATGAAAATCCCAGGCATCGCATCGCGGATCCGACGAATCGCCGGCGTCGCCATCACCACATCACCCACCCAAGAGGGCAGCACGATCAACAATCGCAGCGGACGATCACCCATCACCAGTCCCTGCCGATCGACCAGAGCGGCACCCCAAACTGCCGTTCGTGCCAGCGGTTCGTGTCGCGCCGCAGCTGCGCCATGAACGCGAGGGCCGCGAGCTTGTGCACGCCGATCACCACCTCGATCTGCCGCTCGTCGATGCTGAGCTCATGGATCACGATCCCCGTTCGCTCCGCGATCCCGCGCGCGACCGCCTCGACCATCTCGCGCGTCCGCTGATCCGCCATCGGGATAAACGCCTCGTCCGTCGAGTGCAGCACCACGCGCGTCCCCGGATCGATCTTGGGATGCGCATCAACCGAACTCCCCGATCCCTCCGGCTCTGTCAAAATATCTTCCGCCGCTGCGGACAGATCCGCGTGCGTCCCGCTCGGACCAACCTGGATCGTGTGCTCCTTGGGAACCCCCGCATCGATCCCCGCATCAAGGTCGCGCTGCTTGTCCCCGATCATCCACGACTTGCTCGCATCGAGACCAAGCTCCTCACACGCCGCGCGGATCATCCCGCCGTGAGGCTTCCGCCATTCATGATCACAGTCATACGGCGGCACCACCCCCTCCGCGTGATGCGGCGCAAAGTACCATCCGTCAATCAACTGCTCCCCAAACACCCCACTCGAAGATTCATTGAGCGCCCGCCGCAGCGCATCGTTCACCGATTCAACACACCGCGTCGTCCCGCCGCCTCGCGCGAGCCCCCCTTGATTCGTGATCACCACCAGAGCATACCCCGCGCGCTTCAGCGCGATCAGCGCCTCCCGCGCCCCCTCCATCAGGATCGCAAACTCAGGTTTCAGCAGGTCACCCCACTTGACCCCCTCCCACGCCGCCTCGGGAAGATCCGCGTTGACATTCACCGTGTCGTCCCGATCCAAAAAAATCGCCGGCCTTGGGGTCATCGTGTCATTCTCAGCGTGCTCATCCATCCAACCACAATAGTGGTGATCCGAATCATTTGCCCGACATTTGTTCAGAATCTGCAACCTTCCAGAACAGTCCTGAGTACACCCATCTCGCAGGATGAACAACACACAGGACACATCACCACATCCACGCGCAAGCAAACTCCCGAAGATCCTCCTCTCCGGTGCGATCTTCTTCATGCTCCTCTATGGCTACTTCCTGCTCAGGCCACTGAGAGAGGCAATGGGCGTCGAGCGCTCCATGCGCGACCTCCGCTGGTTGTTCGTTACCACCTGCATCGTCTCGCTCATCATCACCCTCGCGTTCGGATCACTCGTCAGCAGAGCGAACCCACGACGCTTCATGACGATCGGATACCGAGTCGTCATCGCATGTCTAGTGGTATTTGTCATCTCCATCAAAGCACTGCCGCAGGAGTACAAGCTCTACTCCGGATACGTGTTCTATGTCTGGCTCTCCGTCGTCAACCTTTTCATGGTCTCCGTCTTCTGGGGATTCATGGCCGACTCCTGGTCGCTCGAAGATGCCAAAAAACTCTACCCCTCCATCGGAGTGGGGGGGACCCTCGGCGCGCTGCTCGGATCATTCACGGCGTGGAACACCGCGGACCAGATCGGACCGATCTTCCAGATGCTCGCCGCCTGCGTGTGCTTCGAGATCGCCGTCCAGATCATGCGCCGTGTC
>WUAJ01000078.1 GCA_009827215.1 Phycisphaeraceae bacterium | reverse complement strand
ATGATCAAACAGATCAATGCATAGACGCGGCCTTGCGTCTGGAACTGGATCACCCGATCGTTGGATCGAGCACCCTGCATACACGCAGCTTCGCTGAGCGGGATCGTGGGTTGTCCGCGATCTCTTGCTCGTCGGCCCCTACGGGCTTGCGTGTGATCAGCTCGATGTGCTCGTCCTTGTTCATCCGGGCAAAGGCTTGCTTGACCGGACGATCTTCGAGCGAGTGGAACGCGATGATCGCGATCCGTGCGCCGCTTGCGAGCCAGCTCGGTTCTCCCTTGTGCACTTTCGCGGCGCCGATCACGATGGAGCGGAGGAGCGATTCGAGGGAGCCGAGCTCATCGTTGACCGCGATGCGGAGCGCCTGGAAGGTGCGTGTCGCGGGGTGGATGGAAGGTCGAGGCCCTCGAGTGTACGGGACAGCCGATCGGACAAGATCAGCGAGTTGATCAGTCGTCTCTATCGGCGCAAGTCCTCGCGCTTCAACAATCTTTGATGCGATCCTCCGAGCGTGTCTCTCCTCTCCGAATCGCTTGATCAGATCTGCGAGTTCGCGTTCTGGGAGGGTGTTGACCAGCTCCGCGGCATCGATCGGCGAGGTTTGATCCAGTCGCATATCCAGCGGTCCAGAGTTCCGGAAACTCAACCCCCGCTCCGGATCGTCCACTTGTGTGCTCGCGAATCCCAGATCTGCGAGGACCATATCCGCTTGGATATCACGCTTTGCGAGTTCTTGCGGGAGCTGAGCGAAGTTGCCTTGGATCGCGATGACGCTCGCGGAATCGGGTTTCTGAGGATTCAGTGCTTTGCGAGCGGCGTGCTCGGCACGCGCGAGATTCCCTTCGTCCATGTCATTGAGGACGATAGTTCCCTCGGCACCAATATGCTGTGCGATCATGCTCGCGTGACCACCCAACCCGGCCGTGCAATCCACAAACACCTGTCCTCGCTGAGGTTGCAGCAGATCGATTGTTTGCTCTGGAAGCACAGGGATGTGGTCATATTGCTCGGACACACCCCACAGTATCCCCTATTGTCTTCCCATGCCGTCTGACACCGATCCGATTCTGCTCACCACAGCGCCCAACTCATCTGCGGCGGCGCAGATCATCTACGGGCTTGAGCTGCGTGGGATCGGAGCTCGGGTCGTCGAGAATCGGAAGAAATCACACGATCCGCTTGCGATCGTGCTCATCGACGGCGATGAAGAGCAAGCTCGATCAGCGATCAATGTCATTTGGGATGCGATGCTTGATCTGGTGCCACGCGCGACTGATGCGGAAGGGAACTGCTACTTCTGTGGGTACAACATCCACGGGCTTGAGCCTCCGGTCACATGTCCGGAGTGTGGTCACAATGTGGATTCGATCGAATCTCGAAGAGCAGCGTCTGAGGGTCGCTGAAACATGTTCCCTTATTCCCATTCCCAGAATCTCATCCAGTTCAGATGCGAAAACTTTGCGATGTCCGTGTCGCTCCAACCGTGACTGCGGAGCGCTTCTCCAATGAGTTGCAGATTGCTCGGAGTGTTGATTCCTTCTGGGAGTTCATCGGCGCCGAATCCGCCATCCATGTCTGAGCCCAGACCCACAGCGTCGGTGCCTCCGGTGATCTCACAGATGTGCTCGATGTGGCGCACGATCCAGTCCATCTTGGCGCGTCCCTTGTCCCTGAGTCCCGGATCAAGGAACGCGGAGAGCAGATTGATCCCGATGACCCCCCCACGATTGGCGATCTCGGCGATGGTTTCATCACTCTGGTGACGCTGGTTCGGGAGCGAGTTGGGATCACCCATCAAAGCTCGGCAGTTGGAGTGGGATGCGATCACGGGACGATCGGTCATCGAGAGCAGCTCGTCCACACTGCGCTGCGAGAGGTGCGAGAGATCGTGGATGACATCGAGCTGATCCATTTTCTCTACGAGAGCGCGTCCCAGATCGGTGATTCCGTTTCCCGATCGTGTGTGATCAGTGCCGTTTCCCCCGGCATAACGGGACTGGTGCCACCAGGCCATCCCGATCGCGACGACGCCGCGCTCGACCCACATCTCGAGTTCATCGGGATCGGTGATCGGATCGGCGCATTCGACGAGGATCCCCATGTTGATCGGGCCGCCCTCGAGTGGGCACTCCTCGACCATGTCGATCGGGTCATGACCTCGGCGGGGCATCTGACGGATCACGCCCGCGTCGCGCCATGCGTTGTACAGGAGCAGTTGACGCATCCCGGCTCGGTACGCCGCGTTCGCGTCACCGAACGGATAGGTGAACGCGCCGGTTTCCTCATCGTCCTTGCGTGGATCGACACCTTCGGTGAAGATGGTTGAGAGACAGTGCTTCACGCCCCCTTCGATCATGGATGGGAGTGTGATGCTCGGCGGCTGGTAGCGACCCCGGCAGGTCCGCAGGTCCGCGTGCATGTCTCGCCCGTTCTCGGCGAGGTATGCAAGATCAAGATGGGCATCGAACCAGTTCATGCATTCTCCAATGAAAAATCCCAGAGCGGTACTCCGGGATCTTAGTCATTCAATGTTCAATCAATTTTTTTGAGTGGTTTAGTACTCAAGAGCACGAGGGAGGGTCTTCGCTTCCGCGACCCACTTCTCGACATCAGCAGCGGTTGGCACACGACGGGTCAGGCTCTTCGCGTCGTTGACCTCGATCATTTTCGCGGCGAGATTCTCAGCGTTGCGCTGCGCGAGTTCTGGAACGGTGTCCACTCCAGATGCTTCGAGCAGTTCGGAGAACTCGGATCCGACGCCGCTGATGCGGTAGAGATCGACCATGTTTGCCCACTTGAGGATGTGGGAGTCCGAGATGCCGGTCTTCTCAGCGAGATCCTTGCGTTGTGCTGGGGTCTTGCATGCGTTGAGCAGTGCATCGGTATCATCGATTCCAGCTCCGCGGAGTTTCTCGCCGTAGGTTGGTCCGATTCCTTCAACATCTTCAACTTTGTAGTTCGCCATTGGTAATTCTCCCTGCGAGAGTGTGGTGGATAGTCCCTATAGAGTATAGTTATGAAACTGTCCAAACATTGCTCTGGACTGTTCAGATCATTGAATCTGAGAGAAATTGAAGCTGTGTGATTCCGAATAGAATGTGAACACACGCACAAGGAACAGCTATGAAATACCCTGATCTCGTTGAATCAACCATGAGTCCTTCCAAAGCACGAACGCTCGCAACTCGAAGGGGGAATCTCCTCGTTGGATGCGGCGTTGTCCTGCTCGTTCTGATCATCCTCGCTGGAGTCGGCGCATACTTTGTCATCAGTAACATTCGTGGATGGACGGCGGATGCGAGCACCAAAGCAATTGATCAGATGCTCGTTGAAGCAAAGATCGATCCGGATGAACACGCCGAGATCATGGTCCATGTCGAATCACTCATGACTCGATTCGAAGATGGTGAAATCGAATGGAATCAACTCGGACAAGTCGTTGAACAACTGGCAAAGTCGCCGATCATCCCGTCCGCGATGGTGATCTCGATCGATCGGCTCTACATTGCTCAGTCCGAACTCCCTGAGGAAGAACAAGCACAGGCACGGATCGACCTTGCTCGATACACGCAAGGATT
The DNA here is from genome assembly GCA_009827215.1 of Phycisphaeraceae bacterium. Classification (GTDB taxonomy): domain Bacteria; phylum Planctomycetota; class Phycisphaerae; order Phycisphaerales; family UBA1924; genus UBA1924. The sequence continues at coordinate 5,685 of WUAJ01000078.1, read as the reverse complement.
GTTCGACGAAACAATCGATCCGGATAGCATGAATGATGTGCTCGAACCAGTGATTACTCACTCACCCGATGATAATGACATCCGTTTGAATCTGAAAATAGACGAAAATGGACGAACCATCACTGCATTGAAATCAGCGGATCAGGTATCCACTGAGGAACTCCGTGAACTCATCGCAAACGCGAAAGCGCTCGCGGATGAAGCGGGTGTGACTGAAAGTCCAGAGCCCGTCGATTTGTCGGATGAAGTCCAGAAAGCGATCGCGTCCGCGTTGGGTGAGTTTGCTGCAGATGTGGAAGCTGATGAACCTGCTTCAGACGAACCAGACGAACCAGCCGAACCTGCCGAACCTACTGATTCGCAGGATAACGATGGACCTTGATGATCGTTTAGAGCAGGACGCTCATCAGACGCGTCGCGACCAGTTCGAGCAAACGGAATGATCCCATCCCGAGCAGTACTCCGGCGCCGATTGTGAGGATTGGATGATCCATCAGGATCGACGCCGGGAAGTTTGCGTTGACTGGGATCGCGTGGACGCGTTTGGTTGCGAGCGGATCAGCATAGATGAAGCACTTGAGGTCTTTGTGGAGCAGATCGCGATCGGTGAGCTGATTCACTTTGACCTCGATGAGCCCGTGATCGACGGCAGTCAGTGCCGCGTCGTCGGCGTTCTTGGCGCTGACTTCGAGGGTCTTCTGAGATCGTGTGCGATGGTCTTGACCGGTGACTTCGTAGAACGCCATGTGTGCATCCCCTTGTGCTGGTCCTTCAGCAGGATGCACCAGAGTACCACAGTCCAAGTTGGCGCGTGCAACGATCGTTCTGCATCACCCCGATCGAGTGGTGCAGGGACTAGAAAATAGGTATTTCTCCGGAAGATTACACTGAAACGACAGCCGGCTCGTCGCTGACGATCAGCTCGGCCTCGGTCTTATCCACAACCTCTTGCACGCTCACGCCCGGCGCGAGTTCCGTGAGTTCGAACAAGCCGCGCTCGTGGTTCATTGTCAGCACGCAGAGATCGGTGATGATCATGTCGATGCACGCGCGTCCCGTCAGAGGCAGGTTGCACTCCTTGAGGATCTTCGCTTCGCCCTTCTTGTTGCAGTGCTCCATCGTCACGACAACCTTCTTGACACCCGCGACCAAATCCATCGCGCCGCCCATGCCTTTGATCATTTTGCCTGGGATCATCCAGTTGGCGATGTCGCCTTTCTCCGAGATCTGCATCGCGCCGAGGATGCACATGTCGATGTGTCCGCCTCGGATCATGCCGAAGGACTGGGAGCTTGAGAAGAACGACGATCCTGGGAGTGCGGTGATGGTCTGCTTCCCCGCATTGATCAGGTCGGCATCGACCTTGTCTTCTGTTGGGAATGGTCCGATCCCGAGGAGTCCGTTTTCGGACTGGAGCCAGACCTCCATGCCGTCGGGGATGTGATTGGCGACGAGTGTCGGCATCCCGATCCCGAGGTTGACGACATAGCCGTCTTTGAGTTCCTGAGCGGCGCGTTTGGTGATTTCATCGCGTGATAGTGGCATGCGAGAGTATAGGAACGCTCCGCGATCGGGATCATGAACCCGATTTCTTGACCGGCTTGCCCCCAACAGTCAGCGAGGTCTTGGTGCCTTTCTGTTTCTTTGGAAGCACCAATCGGATCAACCACAGCGCGGCGAGCGCCCCCACCGCTGTTACGACCCAGAACTGCCAATCATCTACAGGCATTTGATACTCTAGACCTCACGACAAGAGCGTGATCGACTGGTACACGATCAGCGCCCCGCCGTACGCGAGCAGGGTCATCCATCCGAGCTGGAGCAGCGCCCATCGCCATCCGCCGGCTTCTTTCGCGGTCACGACGACGGTCGGGAGACACAGCATCGCGAGGATGTAGTACACCAACAACGACCAGCTCGTCGCGCGATCGAAGAGTACCGAACCATCATCGCGTTTCGCGTTGGCGATGGAATCGAGCACGCCCTCGTCCTCCGTGTCATCGCTCCCCACCACCTGCACGGCCATTGTCGAGACGAAGACCTCACGAGCCGCGAAGCTTGCGAGGACACCAATCGTGAGCTTGCGGTCGTACCCCAACGGCTCGAAGACCGGTTGGACCACCGATCCGATCTGTCCGAGGAACGGGTTGCGTGCTTGTTCGGATGCTTGGAACTGCTCGACCTGCTCGGCGGTCATCTGAGTTGCTGGATCAATCTCAACTGGTTTGTTCGGATACGCGTTGAGCCACCAGAGGACAATGGACACCGCGACGATGAGCGTCCCCGCTTTGCGGAGAAACGCCATCGCTCGATCATACGTCAGCATCAGCGCCGCTTTGATGTCTGGGAAACGGTAGCTCGGGAGTTCCATCGCCATCGGTCGTGATGGACCTCGCAGGATCGTCCGTCTGACAAGCAGGGAGCTGAGCAGTCCCGCAAGGACGCCGATGATGTAGCATGAGGTGAACGCGACGGCTTGCATCGCAGGTGAATCCGGGAACAGGATCACTGTGAGCAGCACATACACAGGGATGCGAGCGGTGCAGCTCATGAACGGCGCGACGAGGATGGTCGCGAGTCGATCCTTGGGATCAGGAACGGCTCGGCACGCCATGATGCCTGGGATCGCACACGCGTGGCTCGAGAGCAACGGCACGAACGCGTGACCGCTCAATCCGAACGGACGTAGCACACGATCGATCACAAACGCGGCACGCGCGAGGTAACCCGTACCCTCCAGCAGCGCCAGCAAGAAGAACAACAGCACGATCTGAGGGAGAAAGATCACCGTCCCCCCCACGCCCGCGACGATGCCATCGGCAATCAGATCTCGGATCGCGCCCTCTGGGAGGATCGTTCCGACCCAACCCCCGATGGTCCCGAACCACGCGTCGATGAGGTCCATCGGGATCGATGCGAGTTTGAAGATCACCCAGAACAAACCCGTCATCACGATCGCGAAGGTCAGCACACCAAGCAGCGGATGCGTGAACGCGCGATCGAGCCGATCGGTGAGTCGATCATCGACCGGCGTCTCACGAGCCGCGGCGACGAGCGCGTAAATATCATCGCTCCACGCTTCGATCGCGTCCAGCTCCGTCGGGGCGCTGCGATCGGGGACCTTCGCGTGCTTGAGTGCATCGAGGAGTTGATCAACACCCTCGCCCGTCTTCCCTGAGCATCCGACCACCGTGCATCCCAGGCACTCGCCCAATCGTTCAAGATCGATGTGGATGCCGCGGCGCTTCGCGGAGTCCATCATGTTGACCGCGACGACAGTCGGGAGTCTCCGCTCGATCGCTTCCGCGACGATCATCAGATTTCGAGACAGGTTCGTCGCGTCGATGACGACGAGGATCGCGTTGGGGACATGCGCCTCGACACCGATCGGCGCGAGCTCCCCCTCGAGGGTCTGCCGGCAGACGCGTGATTCGGATTGTTCTAGATTCAGCGAGTACACGCCGGGGAGGTCGATCAGCACCGAACCATCGCGCAGCGCGTGCCGTGCTTCTTGCGTTGTGCCTGGGAAGTTGGAGGTCTTGGCGCGGATCCCAACGATGCGATTAAACAGCGTCGTCTTTCCAACATTGGGATTCCCGAGCAAAGCGACGATGCGGCTATCGACAACAGGTGGAGTATCGACGCTGCTCATTGGATCTTTACTTCTGGGTTTCGGTGTCGACACTGACCATCACGCGCCCCGCGATTTCCTTCGCGAGACCGATTCGGCAGCCGCCGCCGCACGCGCCGCTGAGCGAGACGATGCAGGGCTCTCCGAGACGACACATCGTGACGGACGCGTTCGGACGCAGTCCCATGGCGCGGAGCATTTTGACTTCTTCTGTGCTGCCATTCATCTGCACTCGCCCGCGCTGTCCACGCGGAAGCTCTGTTAACGGCACTGAGTTGGTTGCGATGTCCATTGTCTGGTCAGTCAACACGCGATACTCCTGTACAAATCGTACCTGAGTATATCCAATAGCAGACTCCAATTGAGACTCAATCGCAGAAACTCTTACTGATGCCGTCTTCTTGAGCTGAAATCAGGGTTTTGGAGCCGAGCTCAGTCTGTTGCAGATTGAATCGGCTTGAACTTCATGCAGAAACCACCGCGCCAGATTGGATAGTCGACCTCGCAACGAAGACCAAAGAACTGGTCAGGGTTCCAACCGATCCGCTCAAAGAATGATTGGGTGAGTTCTTTATGTTTGGTGTATCCCTTCGATGCGGCATTCGTTATCCCACGCCCTAAGAGTTCAAGCGTTGGGAGTTGCGGATAACGCAGGACCCACTTGTCTCCGCCGGGTGCTGAGAGATTCGGGTTCCACATCTGCGCATCGATTGAAGGACGGTACATGCGTTCCATGTCTTCATGCAGGTAGATATCGAAAATCAATTTCGTCGATGGGCAGTTTGAGAGCGACCAGACTTCGTCAAAGATTGGTTGACCGTTTGGGTCGAGAACAGGATGATTCGATCTTGCGGCACTCACGACATCGAATGTCTGCGGACCATCAAGATTCTTTGGATCGATCACGCGGATCAGCGATTCAGAGCTCCCACGCGAAGTCACTGTTGGGAGTGGTTGAGAACAAAAATCCTGCAGCAAAGCATCGGGAGTAGAACCCTGCGCATCAGTATCATCGAGATTTTTAAGAGCTTGTGCGAAGTCGTCATCCCATTGGATCGTGCTGCCATTTGAGATCACGACCGGCATCCCGCCTGGAACGACGGTGGTTTGGATCATTCCAGTTGCGATCGCTCGCTGGAGTATGTTGGGATCATCTGTTGCATGACGGAATGCATACAGCGATATAGTCGTTTGCGCGGCACGGCCTGTAATCCCAGTTGCCGCGTGGTACAACGCTTGGCGTGCTTTGAGGGATGCAAGTTCAAACGGCGCTTCGTCATCATCGTGAGCGTCAATGCGTACGATGAGTTTGGAATGCGATCCCGCGATCTCACGAATGAGCACATCAAACTGCTCAATTCCATTCGAAGCGATTTCAATCACGGCTTGATCGTACTTCTGTGCTTTCATCGCATCGATCAACAAACGCAGACCTTTCGTGCCTGGTAGTTTGACGAGCGTTTGGAGACTTGGATCGTTGTCCGAGAGCGCGTGAGCGAGGCGCTGGCAGGTGTTTCGGACAACCCCTAGGTGCCTTGACATCCCTGATCCCCCCTGCGCGTGATCAGGAAGCAAATTGACGAGCGCTCCGAGTTCACCGTAGAGTCGCGCGGCGACACGCTCACAGCGAGCCCGCTCAGAGGGGCTGAGCGGGGCTGATTTCGTTATCGCTGGCATCAAGGAATCAGCAGGCATCACATGCACAATACCGCCTTCCAGAGCAGTTGTGCGTAAAAACGCGTGATGGAGGTTGTCTGTATTTTGCCGAGACATGAAACCCGCTTTCTCCTGTTCCAGTACAAATTCCCGCATTGTGGGATGTTTTTGGTAGAATATCTGATTTCAGGGTTGATTTCAAGTCAGATTTGTTTATATTCCATTCTCAAACCAATACCCCACCACCACGACAGTCGGGACATCACCCCAATACCTCTTTAGAGAGAAGAGAAACAGGAGAAGACCTCATGAAAGTACACAAGATTACTGCGGCGATGTGTATAGCAAGCATCAGCGGCTTTGCGATGGCACAAAGTGTCTATGCACTCCAAGGACCT
>WUAJ01000077.1 GCA_009827215.1 Phycisphaeraceae bacterium | reverse complement strand
CCGCATCATTGAACACTCAGAAAAGGTTTTATTTTCGAAGGATTCCTCAACCCTATAGAGCCCAAAATGAGGGATATGATGCGCCAGTTGGATGTTCTGTGTATGGCTGAAATTGCCGTATTTATCCTCGATTCTGGGTAAAAATGCTGAAACTTCCATGCGTTGTGTCCATAGAACTAACCCACCTCGTGCCGCTAAAGGAGTCTCTATTGCGTCGCAAATCAAACCTCAGATTCAAACGAGCCGCCTCGATTGGCATCTCGTGCGTGTTGTTCTCAGCCGCTGGGACGCTGACATCCTGCGCCTCCGATCAATCCTTGCAATCCAGCGCCGCTCAGCAACAAGCGCAAGAACCAGTCATGACCGATGCTCGGCGCGCCGAGCACATCGAGTCCTTCGAGTACATCTGGAACAGCGTCAAAGAGAACCACTGGGACCCTGACCTCAACGGCGTGGACTGGGACCAAGCTCGCGCTGATCTGCTCCCCAAGGTCGAGAACGCGAAAACCGACGACGAAGCACGCATCGCGATGAACCAACTCCTGGAACGGCTCGAGCAGTCCCACTTCGGGATCATCCCGAGCAGCGCCTACACACAACTCGAAGAGGAATCCGCTGAGATTGTTGATGACCAAGCGGCTTCTACAGATAATCCCGATGACTCCGACGAATACACCGGAGAGTCAGGTCCAGGACAAGCGGGGATGAACATTCGTCTGATCGACGATCAGTTCCTCGTTACCAAAGTAAAGCCCGGCTCCGCTGCGGATCGTGCAGGTGTAAAGACCGGCTGGATCGTTGAATCCATCAAAGGACGAGAGATGCAGTCGCTCGTCAAAGTCGTCAATGAGATGGGCGGCATCAATCGACCAGAAACCCAAGCCGGACTGATCGCGTACTCACGCATCCAAGGCGAAGCGGGCGACAAGATCCGTATGACCTTCAGTGACGATCTGGACGAAACACGAGAGGTCACCATCACACTCGACAAAGCGCCAGGAGAGATGGCAGGGATCGGCGCACTCCCTGAGAATCCGATCGAGTTTGAAACAGCAACACTCAGCAACGGCGTGGGCTACTACCGACTCAACATGTTTATGAATCCAGGCAAGGTCCTCCCGGCGTACCAGCAGTTCGTCAAGGACCACATGGATGCGCCAGGAATCATCATCGACATGCGAGGCAACTTCGGAGGCATCATCCTCATGGCACCCGGGATGATCAACTGGCTGATCTCCGAGAAGGGATTGACTATGGGAACGATGAGGATGCGTGACCAGGTCCGTGGCCCATTTGATATCCCCCTTATTCTCAATCCAAGAAAGAACAACTTCAAAGGGAAAGTCGCCGTGCTCACTGATGAGCTCAGCATCTCCAACGCCGAGATCCTCGCGGCGGGACTCAAAGACATCGGACGCGCCAAGGTCTTTGGACAGCGCACTGCTGGACTCGTCCTCCCATCCACAGTCGAGCGCCTCCCCAACGGCGACGGCTTCCAGTACGCGTTCGCGTCCTACACCACAGGAGGGGGCTATACCCTTGAAGGTGTGGGTGCCATTCCTGATTACGAGATCCAATACACGCGCCAGGCGCTACTGAACGGACACGATGAGGTCCTCGAAGCCGCGGAAGCCTGGATCGCGAATAATGATTAATACCACCATGTTCCCATGATGGTCCCAAACCCCAAATACAACACTCGCCGAGGAGTACACACAATGAACAGTTCAAAGACCCTGAAACTCGCGATGCTCGCGTTGACCGCACTTCCGATGACCCTGACTTCAACCACGCTCGCAGGTCCTGAGCATGCACACGCTGAGAAGGCTGAGAAGCCGAGCATGGACGCGAAAGCGAAGAAGATCTGGGATCGCTCAGTCGAAGTGACCATGAGCGAGAACGCCGAGGACGAATGGGTCGAATCGATCCGTCTCGAAGGCACCATGAGCATCCCAGCACAGAGCATCACCGCAACGATGAATGTGCTCATCGCTCCAAAGCGTGGATTCCGCGCCCTCGTTGAGCTCCCAGGAATGGGCGCTTTCGAATCCGGTGTCTCGGACGATGTCGCATGGTCAAACGACATGATGAGCGGTCCACGCATCCTCGAAGGCGAAGAAGCGAAGCAGATGTTCCGCGAGATGGACCTCTACGCTGATCTCCACTGGGATCAGTACTACCAGAGCGTCAGCTATGTTGGCGAGGAATCTGTCACCTTCCCAGACGGCACCGAAGTCAAAGCACACAAACTCGAACTCGTTGATATCGAAGACGGCGAAGTCTCAAGCCGCTGGTACAGCGACGAGTCGGGATACCTCGTCAAATCCGAAACTACCACGGCTGGTCCCGGAGGCATGAAGATGCCCGCAACCACCTACACCCTCGACTATCGCGAAGTGAACGGAATCATGATGCCGTACAAAACAGTATCCAGCTCCGGACCAATCCAGCAGGTCATGGAGTTCACAAGCATTGAAGTCAACGGCGAAGTCAGCGATGAAGACCTCGCGCTCCCAGAAGACATCAAAGAACTCATCGACGGCTGATCAGAAAAAAATCAAGCTTTGATCACGCGGGCGCTCCAAGCGTCCGCGTTTTCTTTGTGCTCTTTCCGATAGCTCTCCATCGCGTTTCGCGAATCAACCACGAGTGACGCCTTGCGCCCGATGAGATCCCAGTCGATCCGTTTGTGATCCGTCACGATCATCACGCAATCAGCTGAAGCAAGCTCCTGCTCGTTGAGCGGCACAGAATCCAGCTTGATGTCGTAATGACGCATCGAAGGGAATGACGGGATGTGTGGATCGTGGTACTTCACGCGAGCACCACGCATCAGCAACTGCTTGATGATCTCCGCCGCGGGAGACTCGCGGATGTCGTCCACATCCGGCTTATACGCCACGCCGATCACCATCACCATCGCGCCGCGGAGTTCTTTCCCCTCCTCACGCAGTCCTTCGAGCGCGTGATTGACTACCAAACGCGGCATCACGCGATTGATCTCTCCCGCGAGTTCAATGAATCGCGTCTCGTGACCAACCTGACGCGCCTTCCATGAGAGGTAATACGGATCGATCGGGATGCAGTGACCCCCAAGCCCGGGACCAGGATAAAACGCTTGGAAACCAAACGGCTTGGTCTTCGCGGCTTCGATCACCTCCCAGATATCGATCCCCATCCGCTCAAAGACCACCTTGAGTTCATTCACAAGAGCGATGTTCACCGCTCGATACACATTCTCAAGCAGCTTGGACGCCTCCCCCACTTCGGCGCTGCTGACTGGATGCACACGCTCGATGCATGATCGATAAAACTCAGTCGTGAGCAAACTGGAATCCGGATCGACACCACCAACAATCTTTGGAATTTTGGAAGTCACCATCCCAGAACGACCAGGATCTTCACGCTCAGGTGAGTATCCGACGAAGAAATGATCGCCGGGCTGCAGATCCAATCCGCGCTCCATCGCGCCTTGCTGGAGTACAGGCACAAGCAGGTCACGCGTGGTGCCGGGATAAGTCGTAGATTCGAGAATCACCAACTGTCCTTCACGCAGCACGCGTCCGATCGATTGACCACTCCCAAGTACATATCGCAGATCGGGTTCACGCTGTTTCGTGATCGGGGTTGGCACACACAGGATCACAATGTCCGCGTGCGCCAGGATTTGTTCATTGGATGTTGCTACGAAGCGATCTGAAGCCGCGAGTGTTTGGGTGAGCACATCTCCGAGATGCTTGAGATACGACTCCCCACGCTTGAGTTTCTGGATCTTGGTGTCATCAACATCAAACCCAATAACCCCATACCCCGCGTCATGCACGGCTTGCACCAATGGCAGTCCGACATATCCCAGACCAACAATCCCGACACGCGCGGATCGATCCTGGATCTTGCTCAGCAGGGTCTTCCCTGCGCCGCTCATCGGCTGGTGCTCATTCAACGACATGGAAAGTAGTGCTGCCCTTCGAGATAGTGCCCCGAGCGGATTCTAGGGCGCTCCAACCGCCCCACCCTGATTATCGTCCATCCCGGGGTAGTACGCTGGGGACAACATCGCGAGAGCTCCCAGAATCGCGGCGGTATTCACATTCATGAGAACCGAATCAAAAGCACTCACCAGCACCAATCCCAGCACTCCAAAGAACGGTCCCATTAAGTATGAACCACGCTCACTACTGGGAACCGATCTCCACGCGTTAACCAAGAGAACGCATATCAACAACATCCCTAACAAGACTCCAGGAATACCCAGCTCTCCGAAGAGTTGGAGCGGAGTGCAATGCGCGTGCGCCTGATCGTCGTAGTACGCCGGAGTCTGCTCGACCATCCAATCACGGAATCCACCAGCCCCAACCCCACCCATTGGATTCTCTGCACCCATCCTGACCGCTTGCGTTGCCATCGAGAGTCGAGCGCCAGTGGATGTGTTGTACTCCCCATGCATCGCGAGCGTGATCTCTTCGCGTGCTTCAAGAATGCGCTCGCTGATCGCATCACCTTTGATAAGGACCAATGCGACGATCCCAACACAGACCATCGCTAAACCAATGAGCAGCGTGCGCGCTCGCAGCCGTTGCACTCTCCACGCGATCAATGCCGCAAGCACAATCAAGATCAATCCTGCGATCCAAGCGCCGCGTGTTCCCGTCGCGATGATCGCGGCGATGGTGATCAGTGTCCCAAGCAAACCAAACACTCGCCCTTTCCCTCTCCCCATCAATGCCGCGGGAAGATGCAATCCAAGCGCTGCAACGAGCACCGATCCGCCGACGGCTGGTTCCCACCAACCTGAGATCCGATTGGGATAGTGATTCAATCGCTCCGCGAGCCACGCGTTTCCGAACCCATCGAATGCATCGACAACCTGAACAGCGTTCGCGATGAGGAATCCGACGCACAAGCACACGATCAGGACCATGCGATGCTCGATGACTGGGAACGCGAATCCGATGAACACCAGCCATCGCAGTTCACTGATATGCTCGAGTCCCGCTCTGGGATCAGACGACCACAACAGTGAGATCCCCATCCATGCCGCGAGCATCAGCGCGGCCAAAACCACGGGCTGACCGAACCCGTGAATCCAGACCGAGAAGGTATTAAACACACGCACAAAAAAGAACACGACCAACGGCAGCACGGCGATGTCCACAGCACTCACTGGACCCGCGAGTCCCAGCATCGCGATGCACGCAAAGACCAGATGAACCCGATCCCCAATCCGATCCCGCGTGTGCATCCGCTCAAACGCAGCGTCGCACTGATCGCGCGTGATGTATGAACCAGTCACAAAACCGACCAGATTGGACCAAAAACGCTGAATCAACCCCGTCACTGTATCGTCACAAGACGAATCCTGCAGCAACCGGAGCCCCTCGATTCCGTACAATCCATATGTAAGATTCTGCTTTCTATCCGTGTGCTGGATCAGAACGCCGATCTATTGCAAAGTAAGACTGAGATCAACGCATGACCCAGATCCACACCACCATCGCTCGCGCCACCCGTCGGCTCATGCTGATCAACTCGATCCGCACGATCTCGATCTGCCTCGCCGCGATGCTCACGCTCATGGTCATCGCTCGGCTCACGCAGAAAGTCGCGCCGGTCTTCGAGGTCCCCTGGGGGATCGTGTTCATCGCCGCGCCCCTGAGCGCGATCGTCATCGGACTCCTTTGGGCATTCATCACACGACCATCCAAGTCCAAGGCCGCGATGATTGTCGATGAGCACGCTGGACTCCGCGAGTCGCTCTCGACGGCGCTCTTGATCGAAAACCAGACCGACGGCTGGTCCAAAGCCGTGGTCTCTGATGCGAACGACAAAGCAGGCAAGATCAACCTCGCGTCGGCGCTCCCTGTCAAAGCCCCGCGTGTTTGGCCCACGCCGCTGGTTGCAGCTGCTGCTTTGGTGATCGTATGGTGGCTCCCTGTGAAAGACCTCACAGGGTTGTACGCGAAGCAGCAGGAGAAGGAAGCCGAGCAAGCGCAGATCCAGCAGGTCCAGACGACTGTTCAGGAATCGCAAGAAGCGATGAAGAAAATCCTCGAACAAACCAAGCTCGAGTTTGAAGAAGGCGAAGACGAGGCGTTCGAGGACCTGCTCAAACCCGAAGCGAACGAGTACATCAGCGCCGAGGAATCGCTCCGCAGCGCGATCAAGAACCTCACCAGCATCTCAGACAAGCTCGAAGAGAAACGCAACAACGAGGACGGCGCGACCTACGACGCGATCAAGGACGCGATGAAGTCGCTCAACTCCACGGAAGAAAACGCCGCGTCCGAGATGGCGCGCGCCATGGCGCGAGGGGACTTCGAGGAAGCGAAGCAACAGCTCGAAAAGCTCGCTGAGCAGATGCAATCGGGAGACATGTCCGAGGAGCAACAGAAACAGCTCGGACAGCAGCTCGAGAACCTCAAGCAACAGATTGAGCAGATGGCGCAGAACTCCCAGCAGCTCCAAGAACAGCTCAAAGCCGCGGGGATCAGCGAGCAGCAAGCGAAGCAGCTCGCGACCGATCCCGAGGCACTCAAGAAAGCGCTCGAAGAAGCGGGACTCTCAGAAGAACAAGCACAGCAGCTCTCGCAAGCGGCGCAAGCACAGCAGAAAGCGTCCGATGCCGCCGGCGCGATGTCCCAAGCGATGGGACAGATGGCCCAAGGCATGCAGAACGGCGATCCCCAGCAAGCCGCCGCGGGATCCGATGCGATGAACGCCCAGCTCTCGGACCTTGAGAACATGCAACAAGAGATGCAGTCGCTCGAGTCGGCGATGAGTCAAGCACAGAAACAGCTCGACCAGCTCGCTCAGTGCTCCAATCCAGGAAGTAACCCAGGACAGGGAGGCGGACAGCAGGGACAATGGCCGAGCACCGGTCAGTTTGCCCAAGGCGAGTCGTCCCAGTTCGGTTCCGGCTCAGGTGGTCCCGGCAAGGGGCTCGGTATGTCACCAGACGAGCAGGGCGCGGACTTTACCATCAAGAAAGAGCACGCCGATGTCCGTACGACCTCCGAGGGTCCGGTGATCGCATCGACCATGGTCCAAGGATCACAGATCAAAGGCGAGTCCACCGCCGCGTTCTCAGACGCGATCCAAAGCGCCACGACCGAGGCATCGGAAGCGATCGAGACCAAGCGCATCCCGCGTGAGTACGAGTCCGCGGTCCAGAGCTACTTCGGACGCCTCGACAAAGCCGCGAAGGAAGCGAAGGGTGATGACAAGACCGACAAGACCGACCAACCCGCGGAGCCCGCGGATTCGAAGGACGATTGATCGCCGTAGACTGTTGGCATGAACATCATCAGATCCCTGATTCTTTCATCCGTACTAGTTGGGCTCATCGCCTGCCGACCGAACTCGGAGTCTTCACCATCGCCAGTCGAAGCGGTCGTTCTGTACACATCGGCCGACGACGAGTTCGTGAAGCTGGTCGTTGATGAGTTCACGAAAGAAACAGGCATCGAAGTCCGACTCGTCGGCGACACCGAAGCGACCAAAACCACAGGACTCGTCGCTCGACTCAAAGCAGAAGCGAATGACCCCCAAGCAGACATCTGGTGGTCCTCCGAACCCTTCGGGACCATCGATCTCGCGAACAACAACATCCTCGCCAGCGACACCACCGACGCGTGGGTTCCGAAGGATTGGCCCAGCGGTTTGGTCGCTGGCGACGGAACCTGGGCCGGATTCGCAACGCGGGCGCGTGTGATCGTCTACGCGAGCGATCGTGTCGAATCCCCACCCACCTCGATGCGCGACTTCGCACAACCCCACTGGAAAGGACGCATCGGGATGGCGCGTCCCGAGTTCGGGACCACGCGCGGGCACATGGGCATCCTCGCATCCCGCTGGGGACTCCCAGAGTTCGAGCGTTGGCTCACGATGCTCAAGAACAACAACATCCGGCTCTACGACGGTAACGCAACCGTGGTCCGCGCCGTCGCGATGGGAGAGATCGATGTCGGACTTACTGACACGGACGATGTCTGGAGCGGACAGCGCAACGGTTGGGCCGTGGACTGTGTGTACGAGTCCTTCGATCCCCCGATGATCACGAGCACGATGCGATCGTTCGGACCCACGCTGCTACCCAACACCGTCGCGCTCACGCACATCGACGGTGGGAACATCAACGGCATCCGACTCGCACAGTTCCTGATCTCCTCTCGCGTCGAACAATTGCTCGCGGAATCCACATCGCGGAACATCCCAGTGAATCCCGCGCTGAGCGAGCTTGCCAAATCAGTCGCCCCGCCATCGCTCGCAGACGGCGATCCGAATATGGTCCAGAACCAACCGATCTATCCGGACTTCTCGGACGCAAACGAGATTATCCCCGCCGCGCTCGATGCGTGCGAACGGATCCTGACCCGATAGTGCTTGGAACTCCCTGCAAATCGGACCCAATGATGGGATCGACCCGCGCAACTGTTGCGACTTGATTCTGATTTCGCAGGATTCAATTGCAAGCACTGCATCGAGAATCCAGTGCGCCCGATGAAGAACGAGTGTCTACAAAACCATCCATAGAGATTGCCTTCCGACCGCGGACCCGCCGTGCGTTTATGACCGCGGTGCTGATCGCACAGTCCGGCTTACTCCTTGGATCGGTCCTGCTCACAGACACTTGGGTCCAGCAAAACTTCCAACTCCCACAAGCACTGGTCGATCGTCTCTTCATCCTTGAGCTCTCGACAGCGCTCTCAGTGGTCACGCTCACCGCGATGGTGTTCTATCTTGCATCTCGTCGCTACAAGGACGCGCTCGAGCAAACGAACCAACAGCTCGAAGACGAGGTCCATCGTCAGGTCAGCAACGGGCTCGCTCGTCGCAACGCGCTGATCCACGGACTCGCAAAGCTCGCGGACTACCGCGACACGGACACGGGCGACCACCTCGACCGCATCGGTCACTACGCTCGCGTCATCGCGACACAGCTCCAACCGACGCATCCGATCATCACGGATGAATGGATCGATCGCTTGGTCCTCGCGTCCTCGCTCCACGACATCGGTAAGGTCGGAATCCCCGACAATGTGCTGCTCAAGCCGGGACGGCTCACGGATGACGAACGCGCGATCATGGAAAAGCACACCCTCATCGGAGGCGAAACCCTCCTCTCGATCCGTAACAACTTCGGCGCCGACGAGTTCCTTGATATGGGCATCGAGATCGCGCTCCAGCACCACGAAAAATTCGACGGCTCCGGATACCCCTTCCAGATCGCAGGTGAAGACATCTCCATCGCAGCGCGTATTGTGGCGCTCGCTG
>WUAJ01000076.1 GCA_009827215.1 Phycisphaeraceae bacterium | reverse complement strand
GCCCGAACCGCGATCGTCGCGACCAGCGCCGAATCGATCCCACCACTCAGCCCGATGCACGCGCGGTTGAATCCGCACTTGCGCAGGTAGTCCTTCACCCCAAGCGTGAGCGCCTCAACGATCATCCGCTCGTCAGCATCAGGAACAATATCGACCGGCTCCATGCCATCAGTGTCCACAAGCAGCATCTGCTCCGCGAACGCTTCACCCAATGCACACACACGCCCGCTCGGATCCACAACACACGATTGACCAGAGAAAACAAGATCATCATTCGCGCCGATCTGATTCACCGAAACGATCGGGACCCGATGCGTCGTCGCGTGCTTGATCAGGATCTCACGATGCCGTTCATCCTTATGCAATGTATAAGGCGATGCACTAGGAACCACAATCAACTCCGCCCCCGCCTTGGCGAGCAGATCCACCGGATCATCCTCGTCCGCGTATCGCTCAGCGAATCCCGCGTCGTGCCCCTTCCAGAGATCCTCGCAGATCGCGAGTCCCACCTTCGTCCCGTTGACATCGAAGATCGGCGACCGATCCCCACCCACAAAGTAACGATCCTCATCAAACACATCGTAAGTGGGAAGCAGCCGCTTGTCGTAATACCCCACAAACGCGTTGTCCTGATACACCACGAGCGAGTTCGCGACATGAACACGCACCGAATCATCCTCAGGACTCATCCCCGGCGCATCATTCTCGATAGGAAGGGGAGTCCCGAGCACAACCGCGATCCCATTGGTGTGCGTCTCCCCGATCATCTTCGACGCCTGAGCGCACTCACGCACAAACCCTTCCACATGCAGCAAATCCCGCGGCGGATACCCACACACCGCCAGCTCTGAAAACACCACAAGCTCCGCACCCTGATCCCGCGCCTCATCAATCGCGCGCACAATTGCGTCCGTGTTCCCCTTTACATCCCCAACAGTCAAATTCAGCTGTGCAAGCGCGACTTTCATCCCGGATCGTAGCGCGAATCACTCAACCAGATCGTCCAGGACCCTCTTACCAGGACTCACACGCAGCCACGCAACCCCGAACCCCGCACACCCCAGATTCACCACCGTTTCCACCGCCGTGATAAACACCACCGCCGCCGCGATCGGTCCCTCGCCCCCATCCCCGATCGCCACAGAACTCACCCCGAAAAGCGCCGCCGCACCGATCGTTCCCGCCTCGCGCGTCCCCAGCATCCCGAAAGGAGAGAACACCCCGATCAAGAAATACACACTCCCCAAAAGCAGCGCATCACTCCCCGAGATCGGGAGCCCCAGCACCGCCGCCGCAACAACAAAGCGTCCCGCAAACGCGAGTACATCAAGCATCCGCAAAATCCCAGCCCAACTCGATGACCAGGGACATGCGATCATGTCGAACCCCGCGTGCAATCGTGCAAACGATTCCTTCTCCGTCCATCCGCGAAGCATCCCAACCGACGCGATCCGCCGGACCCCGCGCTCGCCATAAAAGACCCTCGCCATCACGATCACCGCGCCCACCCCGATCGCAACAGACCCAACCACCCCAACCCACCACAACAGGCTCACATCCTGGAGCACAAACGACACCAGCGCCATCGGCCCAAGCACCGCGAGCATCAGCACCCCGATCGCCGCGAACCACGCCCCAATCGTCAGCACCGGAACCCCATCCCGCTTGCGATGGATCGCGATCCGCGCCACAAGAGACAACTTAAACGGCAGATACGCCAGCAGCGTCGCGATCGCGTTCGTCGAGATCACATCCGTCGCGCGGATCCTGTGCACCGGACGGATCACCACCCAAAAAATCAACCCATTAATCGCCACCGACGAGAACGACAACCCCACCAGCGCCATCACCTGACCAGCCGATGCGTTCTGCAGATTCTCGAGCTGCGCCCTATTTTCTTCCGTCAGCGCCATCTTGACCGCCCACCCCAGTGCCGCGATCGACGCCGCGAACCCGATCACCTGGATCAACACCTTCGCCAAAGACCGCTGCTTCCCAGCCGCCTCGCTGTCCGTGTGTGCTTGATCCTGATCGTGCTCGTCCGCCATGCCCCCATCCTATCCCATCGCGATCCCCAACCGTGATCCAATCGCATAGAATCCCCTATGCCGCTCGAACCGATCAAAGATCCAACCAACAACAGCGTCCCATCAACTCAGCCCGAACTGATCGAGCCCTTGTGCGCGATCTTCCGCCGAACCCTCAAAGCCGAGGGACTCAAGTACACCCCCGAACGCGCCAAAATCCTCGACACCATCATCGATTTCGACTCCCTCTTCGAAGCCGACCAGCTCCTCGACACTCTCAAAGCCCAAGGCCACTCCGTCTCCAAAGCCACCGTCTACCGCACCCTTAAACTCCTCGAATCCGCCGGCATCATTCAGCATGTCCTCGTCGGACGCGAGCAATCCCACTACCAACTCGCGATCGGACAGACCGGCAACACACTCCTCATCGATGTGGACACCGGAGACATCATCACCACCGAACTCCCAGAACTCATCGAACTCCGCGACAAACTCTGCGCCGCCCACGGCCTCACCGCCCAAGCACACAAACTACAAATCTTCGTCACATCAAACAAGTAAGTTGGTTTAGCGCCCCGTCCGCATCACAACCTTCACCCCGCGCCCGTGCCACGCATCGTGCACGCGCATCACATCACCCATCGACACCCCATCCCCCGCGCCCAGCCCCACACGCAGCGCTGCGCTCTCCCCAAGCTCCATCCCCTCGATCAATCCCACCGCCTGATCGATCGTCATCCCATGATCCCCCGACACGCCATACACAAACACCGCGCCGTCCTCACCCGAAACCAGATCAACCTCGATGATCGCCGCTGGAAGATCGAACAGCGCTTCCTCCGGAGCGGATTCACCCTCCGACTCCGCTTCAACCCCCGCCTGCAAAAACCACTCATACCCCGCGATCGTCGTGCTCGCCATAAAGAAAATCAAAATCACCAGCACCACATCCACCATCGGCGTCATCATCGGACCCGACCGCTTCCCCGGATCACCAAGCACACTCCGTCGCCGTAATCCCGCGCTCATGACTGCCCCCCCGCACCCTCAGCACGAATCGTCACAAACTCCACTCCAGTCACCCCCGCCTCCTGCAGCGCCCGAAGCACAGGACGCACGGCCCCAAACCCCGCGTCCTCATCCGCGCGGATCCGCACCACCGCGCCAACCTCCCGCGCGATCATCCCCGTCACCTCACCCGCGATCCGATCGCTCTCGATCGCCTCGCCGTTCAATGTCAGCCCCCCATCCATCAGCACCCCGATCTCGATCGCATCCGCCAGGTCCTGACGATCCACCCCCGAAACCGTTTCCGCGAGCACGATCGACGACCGCCGATCAATCGCGAGCTGACCAACCATCAAATAAAACACAATCAGACACATCACCACATCAATCATCGGCGTCACATTCACCCCCCCAGAATGACCCCCGCCCGATCCTGAACCAACGATCGACCGACTTCTCATGCCGCGTCCCCGTCGTCATCACCCATCGCCGACAACCGATCCACCAACCGCCCCGCCTGCTCAAACGCCGTGTTGCAATGCTTCTCAATCACACTCCGATACCACCCATACACCAGCAAGCAAGGCACCGCGAGCATCAACCCAAGCAACGTATGGAACAACGCTTTGGAAATCCCCAGCGACAAATCCGTCGGACCAGCCGTCCCCCCCGCCTGACCCAAACGCACAAACGCCAGAATCATCCCCCACACCGTCCCCGCCAGCCCAACCAAAGGCCCAAGCTCCCCGATCACCCGCAGCAGATCCAATGTCCGCGTCCAGCGAGAGCACGCATTACTCGCCGCGACCTCCGCCGCTTCGCGCATCGCTGATGCCCCCGAAGCGCGAGCATTGAACGCCGCCTCACACGCCGATCCGACGATCCCCGCATCATCACCCGCCGTCGAAAGGAACGAATCCAGATCCCCCGAATCCAGATCCCGCGCCAGCGAATCCACAATATCCTCCGGCGCGATCACCGCCCGCCGAGCATCAAGCACCAGCTTGACAATCAACGACACCGCAATAAACGACCCGATCAGCAGCACCACCGAGAACACATCAAAGCTCTCAGTAAACAACGACCACACACTCGCCTCACCCGAGGCAGCCAGTTCTTCATTCATACCCACACAATACCACCGCAAGCGCCGTCACGCTCGATCACGAGCACTCACTCTTGATCAAGATCCGCCTGCTCAATCGGACGAGTGATCGCAAACTTCTCGTTCATCCACCCGTGCAGATCACTCATCCGCGCCTGCTCGCTCACAAACGGCCAGCTCGCGCTCTCCGGATGCACCGCCTCCCCAGTCACCGGACACTTCACCGCGTCCCGCGCCTTGAGCGCCATCGCACTCGCCCGCTCCATCCACGAGTCAGGGACTTCAATCACAAACCCCCGAACCCCCTCATCCACATGCGAGATCGTGATCGTGCAAACTGATTGATCAGCCTCTTCATCACCAAGCACCTCATCGATCCGCTCGGGCCATTCAACAAGCCGAACCGATCCATCATCGCACACCCGATCCCACCCCAGCGCCTCAAGCTCGTCCGCATCTCCAAAGCGATAGCAATCCAGATGCGCGATCGACCCATCCTCGCCGCTGACTGTGCACGGATAGATATTCATCAACACGAAAGTGGGGGAGCTCACCATCGAAACATCCGCCCCCATCGCTCCCGCGACCTCGCGCACAAAGGTCGTCTTCCCCGCGCCCATCTCCCCAACCAGACGCACCAGATCCCCGCGCCGCAACACCGCCGCAAAGTCCTTCGCGATCACCGAAGTATGCTCTAAAGATTCCGAAACCCGCTCAAACTGTGGCATCCTCGATTGTTCGCCCCCCAAAGTAAAATGCCAACCAATCTCAGACCTCCATACCCGATTAGTTCGGTCTGTATCAGTGAATCGTGTACACTCCAACACGATGTCGAGCAAATCACAGGATCTCAAAGCAATTGCAAATACCGTGTTTGAACAGATTCAAGCTGATTTCCCGGATCTAGAAATGGAACTCACGAAGCCTGATGAGCATTTCGATCTGGAACTGAATATCCCAGCGCAGCACGGCTTGGATTTCTGGATTGGGCTGAATCTCCAAGGTGATGAACTACATCTATGCGCTAGTGGTTTTTGGGTTGAGTGGTTTCCGTGTACTGAAGAAAGCGTTGTTGAAGAATTTGTTGCAGCTGTATACGGACTCATCAATGGAACCTATCGGCTCAAGGTGGTACGGAGAGGTCAGTCCGTTGTAAAATCTACGCTACAACGGAAAGGTGAAAACGGATGGAATGCTGTCACGGGTTATTCATGTTTGCACATCCCATGGTTTCGCAAGAAATCGATACGCTACTTCAGGAACAGACATAGTGAAGATCACGATTGATTTCTGGTGATTTTGATAATTCACCACAACATGCGCGTCCGAACCGACTCCTCGATCCCGTCCATCGCGTCCTTGAGCGCCTCAGCACCGCTCGGATCCGCATCAAGCACGACATAGCCGAGCTCGCCGACCGTCCGCAGGTACTGCCCCGAAATATTCACACCCAGCGAGCTCGCCGCCTCGTGAAACTTCCCGAGCACACCGGGAACATTTCGATGGAAATTCAAAATCCGATGCGCCCGCACCCCCTCGACCTCCTGCGAAGGAAGATCCACATTGGGAACATTGACCGCGCCCGTCGTCGTGCCGCGATTGACAAACTTCACCAGCTTCTCAGCCGCGTCGACGCTGATCGCTTCCTGCGCCTCGATCGTCGATCCCCCAACATGAGGCGTCAGAATCACATTCTCCGCCCCCTGCATCACATTCGTAAACGACTCGCCCCGCTTCGCAGGCTCATCCGGGAACACATCCACCGCCGCCCCCGCGATATGCCCCGCATCCACCGCGACACGCAGCGCCTCAAGATCCACCACCGAACCACGCGCGTTGTTAATCAGATACGCCCCGTGCTTCATCAGCCCGATCCGCTTCGCGTCGATCATCCCGACCGTGTCGCTCGTCTCAGGGACATGGATACTCACCACATCCGAAACCTTCAATAGCTCATCAATCGACCCCACTGACCCCGCGTTCCCCAGCGGGAGCTTGCTCTCGACATCAAAGAACACCACCCTCATCCCCACGGCCTCAGCTAGCACACTAATCTGCGATCCGATATGCCCATACCCAATAATCCCAAGCGTCCGACCACGCACCTCGTGCGAACGATCCGCGCTCTTGTCCCACTCGCCTTTGTGCAGCAGCGCCGACCGATGCGACACACGCCGATGTAGCGCGATGATCTCGCTGAGAGTCAACTCCGCAACAGACCGCGTGTTCGAGAACGGCGAGTTAAACACCGGCACCCCCATCGAAGCCGCGACATCCAGATCCACCTGATTCGTCCCCGCACAAAAGCACCCCACCGCAAGCAGCCGCTCGCAGTGCCTCAAGACCTCCCCAGTCAGTTGTGTCTTCGAACGCACACCCACCACATGCGCCCGCCCGATCACCTTGATCAGCGCATCGCCCTCCAGCGCGCCGTGCAACGCCGTGACATGAAACCCCTCGCGCTCGATCAGAAGCGTCCCCGAAGGATGCGTCCCCTCCAGCAGCACCACCTCAATCTTGTCCTTCGGAAACGAAGTCTTCATCCCATCACTCATGGCTGCACCTCAAGAATCTCATCACTCACACTCGAATCCCCCGCGTGCAAACTCACCACACCCATCGCGATCGCCCCGCCCAACACCGCCGTCAGGATCAACCGGTAATACCCGAACACCGCCAAGCCGTGCTTCGTGAGAAACGCCACAAGCCACTTCACCGCCAGCGCCGCGCTGATCGTCGCCACCACCAATCCCACAACAATCGGCGTCCACCCGATCACCTCAAACATGTCAGGCCCATCACCGCTCACCGACTTGTACAACGAATACACCGTTGCGCCCCCAAGCGTCGGGAGTCCGAGCAAGAAACTAAACTCCGCCGCACGCTTTGGTTTGAGCCCAACGAGCACACCCCCAGCGATCGTCATCATCGACCGCGAAGTGCCAGGCCACATCGCCACGCACTGAAGCAACCCGATCATCAGCGCCTGCACAATACTGATCTCATGCAGATCCATCCCCTCCTCAAACACTTCACCTTCTTTGTGTTTCGCAAACTTCCACTTATCAATCACAATCATGAACACCCCACCCAGCGCCAGCGCCGTTAAAACCATCGGCGTATTAAACAACTTGCTCTCGATCCAATCGTTGAGCAGCACCCCCAAAACCGCCGCAGGAAGAAACGCCACAATGATCCGGATCGCGAGCTTGAGCCCATCGCTGTCCTTCCCGATCAATCCCTTGCACATCTGCACCACGCGCGGGAAGTACAACCCCAGCACCGCGAGGATCGCGCCCCCCTGAATCACTATATTGAATGTATCAACCGCCGAGCGCTGTGTTGCCGTTTCCCCCAGCCCCATCAGCTCCGACGCAAGAATCAGATGCCCCGTCGAAGAAATCGGCAGATACTCCGTGATCCCCTCAACCACCCCAAGCACCACCGCCTGAAGAACACTCATTGTTTCAGTATTTGCCATCAAGCCGATCACCAGTCCATTCTGTTCGCAGTGCACGCACCCTACAAAATCAGTCTAGGGTACACCAACCATGATCGACCGTTTCACCCCAATCCATGACCACAATGACCCACGGATCGAGCCATACCGCAATCAAAGAGACGCCTGGCTCAAAGCCGCGCACAATCCGGACGCTCCAAAGTCAGCAGTCGACCAATCATCCAAAGCCCCCCTCTTCATCACCGAAGGCTCCCTCGTCCTCGAGCACCACATCCACTCAAGGTACCCACTCCACTCCGTCCTCATCGACGAATCCAAGATCGAATCCCACGCTCAGCTCCTGAGCCAGATCCCTCTCGAAGTCCCCATCTACACCGCTCCCAGAGCAACCCTCGACCAAATCACAGGCTACCCCATCCACCGAGGACTCCTCGCCGCCGGACACCGAATCGAACACCCCCAACTCAACAACCTCCTCCAATCCGCCCGCGCTCTCGTCATCCTCGAGGACCTCGCCAACCACGACAACCTGGGATCCGTCTTCCGCTCCACCGCCGCCCTCTCAGGGACCGACATCCCCATCATCCTCTCACCCCGATGCTGCGATCCCCTCTATAGAAAGTCCCTCCGCGTCTCGATGGGACACGCCCTCACCATCCCCTTCACCCAAATCCAAGACCAATCCTCCTGGATCCCCGCCCTCCAATCCATCCAAGCCGCAGGCTTCACCCTCCTCGCCCTCACCCCATCCCCCGACGCACACGACATCAACCAACTCGCCCAGAATCCCCCCTCAGACACCAAAATCGCCCTTGTGCTCGGCGCCGAAGGCCCAGGACTCACCCCCCAAGCCCTCAACGCCGCCGACAAAAAAGTCCAAATTCCCTTGGTCAAATCCGCGGATTCTCTGAATATTGCCGTCGCGGCAGCCGTTGCTCTCCACAGATTGATCCCACCCAAGGGCTAACACCCACTCAATCGGGATCATCAAGCAGAGGGGCACCATCGGGTGCAACCCACCCGTCGTCAACCAGCAGTCGTTACCAAGTCCCTCATCAAGGAGAACACCCATGTCCCAAGCACTCGCCCTCATCGTCGCCCCGATCATCGCCGCATCAGGACTCGCCCTCAACGCAGGCCCTGACTGCTCATCTTCCAAAGAGTGCCCAATGTCCGGCGCCAAAGCCGCACATTGCGATACCGCAAAGGAAGCATGCGACTCCAAAGACAAGCAAGCCTGTGACTCCAAAGCCGCGATGGACGATGTCAACATGACCCTCGTCTCCGCCGATTCCTACGACACCGCCGCTTGGCCATCCCACAACACCGACCTCTACGCCAACGACTTCCAAGGCGAATCACTCCCAGTCGCGCTCGGATCCGAGACTTGGCTCACCGAAACCGTCTCAACAGAAGGCAAAGTCGTCGTCCTCGACTTCTGGGCAACCTGGTGCCCACCCTGCCGCGCTGCGTCCCCAATCCTCGATGAACTCCAGAAAGACAACCCAGACTCCCTCGCCGTCCTCGCGATCTCAGGACAACGCGAAGAGCAGTCCAAGGTTGAGTCCTATGTCGAAGAACACAAGGTCGCGTACGCACACCTCTTTGACGCCGACCAATCCGTCTACGCACCCTTCGAATCCAAAGGCATCCCACTGGTCGTCGTCATCTCAACCGACGGCATCATCCGCTGGATCGGAAACCCACACGAAGAAGACTTCATCCCAGCCGTCAATAAAACCCTCGCCGCAGACCCAGCCGTCCAAGCACGCAAGTCCGCGCAAGCAGGCTCAGCTATGACGACAAAAGTCGAAGGCTGATCACACCCGCAACCCAAACGCTCGCCGTCGGTTCAACCTTTGAACCACGCGCTAGCGTTCAAAGCTCCCCCAAGCACTCGCTGAACCAAGCGGGTGCTTGTTTTTCAGCCCCAAACAGCATTCATCACCCCAAATTCACAAAACCCCGCTTTGAAATCACCAGTTATCGGGTACACTCAGATCTCGGATAACCCTGATTCAATATACGGAGAACTCCATGAATCCACGACCATTGATCACCGCCGCCGCACTCGCAACACTCATCCCGACCCTCGCCGTCGGCCCAGAAATCAAACGCGAGCTGAGCGCCAATCGCGACGCAATGACCGAACTGGAAACACCCCCATTCGACACCAGCGTC
>WUAJ01000075.1 GCA_009827215.1 Phycisphaeraceae bacterium | reverse complement strand
ATGATTTACACGGACAAGAACGAGCAATACCGATCCGACCTCGCTTCTTGGCAAGCGGTGGTCGAGCAGCAGAGGGTGGTGCCTGGGATAGGTGTGTACAAGCACAACCAACCTTCGCAGACGATTTACCAGACCGCGATCGGAGATCCGAGGCGTTTCGGAGTGTTCGCATATGCTTCGCTCTTTGAATCACCGAACCCGGATCAGAAGAAGGACGAAGCATCTGTTCAACTCCGCGCCTCGCAGCGCCGTGCACTCTCGGACCTGATTCAGCGTATCCAATCGCCATGAGTATCCACATCGGGATTGATATCGGAGGCTCGTCAATCAAAGCGGCTTGCCTCGATGGCCAACTATCAACAGTTGGGACTGTTTCAAGTGATCGCTATAGACAACCTGATCGAAGTGGTTTGCTCGAAGCGATCCAGCAATGCGTGCGTGAGCTTGGTGTTGCAACACCAACAAGCATCGGGCTCTGTCTCCCAGGGAAGATGAATCTCCAGCAGACTGCGATCGAGTTGTCAGTCAACCTGCCTGCACTCAATGGGTGGGCATTTGATGAGTTACTCCAGAATGCTCTTGGTCAAGAAGTGCCTTATAAAGTGATCTCTGATGCGGATGCGGCGGGTTTGGACTATGCGATGACATATCCAGCAGAAGGTCGCACCGCGGCGATCTCGATCGGGACCGGTGTCGGACTCAGCGTTTTGGATGGGACTCAGTTCGCAAGGATAGGAAACAAGGGGATTGGTCATTTAGGATTGATGGATGTTGGAAGGCATGCCGACTTAGATCGTATCGATGCGCATGGTGTTAAAAACACGCTTGAATCCTACATCGGCGCACCTGCGTTGAATGCAATCGACCCCGAAGGTGAGCTTAATCTTGACCAGCTCTCGGCTCATGATCCAGCGATCCGAGCTCTGGTTCACGCACTTCGTGTTGTCCACGCTATCTATCAGCCGGATCGGATTGTGCTGCTTGGTGGTGTTGGCAATGCACTCAAGACGCACCGAGAATTACTCCACAATCTAGTGTGTGATGGACTCACCCAACTCTCGGCTCGTGACTGGGCATTGGAGTTTGGTGAATCTCATTTTCATGCCGCTATGGGGGCGGCGAAGTACGCGGCTCAATCACGCTGAGATTTCCCAAGCATGCAAACAGCGGTAGAAATCATTACGCCAATGGTTAACTTCCAGGTGTGATGGATGTTCGCGTATTGATTCAAGATCGATTCAGGATTCTCGCCGCTGATCTGTGTGAGTACAAACGGCTGTGATCCGAGCATCCAGAGGAATCCGAGCAGTAGCGCCATGATCGCACTGATATCTGATCCGCGTTTCGTCAGTGTCGCAGTCAGGAACACACCCACCAAACCGGCATACGCGAATCCCATCACACTCAGTGCGAAGTCGATGAGTGTGTATCCATTCGCGTCCTTCCAGAAGATACACAAACACGCGAATACGCCGAGGACGACACCTGCTACAAGAACAGAAAGCCGTCCGAGCCTGAGATAGTGTCTTTCATCCTTGTTCGGAAAGATCGGTCGGTAGAGATCCGTGATGAACGAAGCACCCATCGCATTGATGGCGCTGTTCATGCTTGACAGTCCCGCCGCGAACAGCCCCGCCATCATCAAGCCACGCACACCCTCGGGGATCTCCGTCAAAATGTACTCGAGGAATACTCGGAGACCGCCTGTGCTTTCTTCGCGAGCGAGGGGTTGTCCTGTCAACTCAGGATGCTGGTACGCGATCCAGAGCATGAGTCCCACAATAAGGAACACAAGAACAGTGGGGATCCCAAGCAGGATTCCCATAATGACCGATCGAGCTCCGGCTTTGGAGTCTTTGCATGTGAGCATGCGTTGTGCAAGGTCCTGGTCTGTGCCATAGGACCCAATCCCAAGGAGCGTGTATCCGATTAAGCATGCCGGGATAGCGAATGGACTTGTTAAGTCCATCGACCAATCGAGCACAGTCAGTTTCGAGTCGTCGGGATCTGAAGTCGGTTTACCGAGGGTCTCGAAGACTTCTCCCCATGGTGCTTCGATCGAGCGAGCGATCAAGGAGATCGCAGTGATCGCGGCTCCGACAAGGATCACATATTGTAAAACATCGGACCAGATGACTGAGGAGATCCCACCCCAGAGTGTGTAGATGACAGCGACCATTGACAAAGTGGCGATGGACAGGATCAACGGCTGGGGATTCAGTCCCTTGTCGATCCCAAAGATGACCATCGAGAGCGGGATCGCTGCCGCGAAGACCCGAGCGCCCGATGCGAGCACGCGTCCAAACAGAAACGCGAGCGATGCTGCTCGGCGAGCACCAACCCCCATCCGACGCTCAAGGTACTCGTAGATCGAGGCGCTCTGCGTTTCGTAAAAGCGTGGGATGAAGAGGAATGCGATCAGAATTGCCGCGATGATCATTCCTAGATTGGTCGCGAGATAGGTGAGGTCTCCGGTGTATGAGAGTTCAGGAGCTCCGATGAATGTCGCCGCGGAGAGCGATGTGGCGACAATCGAGACTGCAACGGCCCAAGCGGGCATCTTGCGTCCGCCTAGAAAGTAGTCTCTTGTGTCCTTTCGTTCTCTCCGAGCGAAGTACCATCCAGTCCCGAGGAGTAATAAAAAGTACCCGCCAAGGACTATCCAGTCCGCGGCGGCAAACCCCGAATCTGGCGACGATATGTGCTCCAATACCTGCATGTATTGGAATCGACCCGATACCCCTGATTACACCAAAACCGGAGTTAGGTAAGATGCAAGAGGCATCCAAGCAGGCTATACTCGCTTTCGGCAAGAACCGTTGGAGAGGTGGCAGAGCGGTTGAATGCGCTGGATTCGAAATCCAGTATGGCCTCCGGGTCATCGGGGGTTCGAATCCCCCCCTCTCCGTTGAGATCAAAGGTATACGAAACGGTGTCACGGAAGTGATGCCGTTTCGCCCGTTTTGGTGCACATTACGAGGTATCACGCGTCTCCGAGATTTCGCTGTTCCGACCAGAATCTGATTTTCAAGCTCAATTCGCTCGAGTGTCTCTCGTTGCGATTTCGACGGTGTCTTATCGCGATAACTGATTTCCCTGTTCCTTGCCAGTTTACAGGGAGTTTTAGAATAAACAGGGAGCACATCAGCATGTGATCACAAGCAAACCAGCGATTGCGGCTTGTAATCAAGATAATTTCAGCGATTTCCCTGCGCACGGAACAGGGAACTTGTAGGGAATCAATCGCTGCATACCCGGTATTTTACAACCCGAGTTCCTGTGCCTGCTTGGTCCAGTCCAGCTGCTTCGATGCTCTGAGCAGATCATCAAGAGTGATGGTGCTGGACAGTGTCCCGGCCAACGCTTGTTTTAACACACTCGGACTCAGCTGGGTCAGCGGGAGCAGCTTGATCATGCGTGATCGAGCGATGCCGTGCTTCTTTGAATACTCGACGATCTTCAATCCGGACTTGATCAGCTCATCGTGCCAGCGATACGCCAACCCGATCGCATCAACAATGTGCTGCTGCGGCTCAGGCTTCGAGGGGATGATCAGGTCAGTCCCGTCCGCACTCACCAGCATCCGCCGCCCTTCGAGCCTCTTGATCTGGATATCGAGCGAGAGTGTAATACGCTCAGCGTGCTCTTCAGTCCTCGGTTTGTGCAGGCAGATCGGATATGGCAGCTGCTCGGTCGATGGTGCTTTGATTCGGTGCGATCGAAGCTTCTCCAACTCAGAGGTCAACAGTGTCACAATCACCTCGTCGGGCGAAACGGTGACCCCATCAATTACCCTGCGGATCCAGCGATCTCGGATCTTCGGTGACTGGTTCAACAACCCATCATTCTGCAAATGCCCCAGCACCACACCCCGGATCAGCTCATCAAAGTGCTCGGCATTGATTGTCTTGATCGGGCAGTTCTTAAACCCGTGCTTGAGTGCCTTCTGGCTGATGTAATACCGCACGAGCCGTTTCTGCTTCGTCTCGTTCTTCTTGGTCAACGGTCGGTGCGTCGATGATGGGCTCAGCATAAAGCCGTCGCTGGTACGGATCTTTCCTTTGAGCAAATGCGGATGGGTCCAGCGGTGGAGCTCCGATTTCTTCTGCTTCTTCATGATTTGTTGAGCATTCTCCCAGCACTCCTGATCGATGATTGGCTGATGCAGGCCATCGTAAACATCTGTCTTCCCACTGCGAGTGTGGGTGATCTTCCCGATGTAGAGCGCGTTGGTGAGCACGCCGTGGACATACTTTGTAGTGATACACTTCCCGCCGTGCACGCGGCCATTCTTGCTGATCCATCGTTTGGTGGTATACCCCTGTTCACTCAGTGAATTGGCAACTGCCAGGGGTGATCCAAGTTCGACATACATCTCGAACATCTTTCGCACCAGTTCTGCTTCTTCTGGGAGGATGTAGATGCCTTTGTTCTCGTTCTCCTTCTGCAACCTGTAGCCCAGCGGCGGCGTCCCGCCGACCCAGTACCCCTTCTTCTTGGTCGCCGCGATCTTGTCGCGGATCCGCTCGCCAGAAACTTCTCGCTCGAACTGCGCGAAACTCAGCAGCATGTTCATCGTCAGGCGACCCATCGACGTGCTCGTGTTGAACTGCTGCGTGACCGAGACGAATGACACCTGCTTCTCGTCAAATACCTCCATCATCTTGGCAAAGTCACCCAACGAACGACTCAATCGATCGACCTTGTAGACGACCACCACATCAATCCGACTCTTGTCGATGTCATCAAGCAGTTGCTTCAAACCCGGCCGCTTCATGGTCCCGCCCGAAAATCCACCATCGCTATATCGAGACTTGACCGCTTCCCAGCCCTCGTGCTTCTGGCTCTTAATGTAATCAAGCCCGGCCTCCAACTGGGCGTCGAGCGAGTTGAATGCCAGATCAAGCCCCTCCTCGTTGGACTTGCGGGTGTAGACAGCACAGCGGATAGTCTTCATTAGTTTCTCCTTAGGCTGGTTGCTTGAGTTTCTTGAGACCAAAGAATCGCGGGCCTGACCAGCGTGCGCCGGTGATCTCTCGCGCTATCTCTGACAAGCTGGCATACTCGGTGTCGCGATACTTGAAACGCTTGCCGTCATCAATCACATGCACCTCGTGTTTACGGCCACGCCATGATCGCACCAGTGTGGTGCCTGGCGGGAGATTGAGCGGGTCGCGTTTCTTTCGGGTTGTGGTCCGCGTATGTCCCGCTCCCGGAAGCGGCGCATGACGGATCGCTGACTTGAGCAGGCGGCGTGTGTCGGCGTCGAGCCGCCCGTGTGTGGGAGCCTGCAGATGCCATGCGATCCCACGCACCAGTGCTTGTTTGAAGTGGGGAGGCTCGCCACGGATACCGAGTTGGAGCCAAAGATCACAGAGCTTCGATGCGGCCATATCGCTGAGTGCATGGAGATTGCTCAAGAGCTCTGTGTTCAGCTGATGTCTTGGGCGCATGGAAATGTCTCCGTATGGCAGAGGGGTGTTTTCATAGAGTGCTCTCGGTGTCACATGAAGCCATGGAATCGCGTAGAGTTCAAGTCCAATCGGAGCAGAATCCGAGATCTTTCTCGGGATTTTTTGCATTTCAGCGATATACCTCATGAGACCACGCCACAACCGCCCGGATGTCGTCATCCGGACAGTTGCGGGCGTTCGATGTGCGGCTTTGCACAATCAGCTGGCAGGAGAGAGTCGCTTGATCTTTCGCGCTTGTTCGTGCCATTCTTCTGGAGTTTCAAAATACGGGGGACTGCCCGAAGGCACTGATCCCTCATTGAAGACTTCCTTGAGCACATACCGTTCTTCGGGAACTTGACCTAAAAACATCGAGTATGGCGTGCGTCCCTTGTCGACTTCTTCAGCCGATGTCGTTACAAAGAACGAACCACAACGGACCACGCCCTGCCCGGGTGGATACGGCTGCTGTTGGTACTGGGACATGAAGGCGACTGAACCCATGTTGAGCATCTCGGCTCGAAGCGCATCACGATCTTCTCGCGCCGGATGCAGTGCTTCACCCTTCTTCCGCGCGAGCTTGCCACCGAGTGACTTCGGCAAGTACTCATCATGCATCGCGATGGCCGGCAGATTGATCACTTCCCAATCTTCACGCTTGAGCAGATGACCCGTCAGGTCATCCTCAGCGAGACGCTGCATTACCACAATCACCACGCCTCCATCCTTGTCATTGAGCCGCTGGTAGATGTTGCGGTCGTACCAACGGTTGATCTCGTGGAGTTTCTGTGGGTTCTCGGAGTCTTGGGTGGAGTGGGGGTCATCGATGATGACCATGCTCGCGCCCCGGCCGGTGATCGGGCTCGATGGGGTGAGTGCATATCGTCCACCGCCCTGCGGGAGGCGGAGTTGGTTCGGCTTCTCTGTTACTCGCATATGAGGAAACAGACCCAGGTATCGCTCGTTCGTCATCAACTGATGCGCGAGCAGGTGCTGGTCTTCGGCCAGTGTTCGATGACCCGCGACGCACATGATCGAGTTTGTCGGGGCCACGCCGAGCACCCAGGCCGGAAACGCGACCGAAGCGCAGAACGACTTGAGTGATCGAGGGGGCATGTTGATGATCAGGCGAGTGATTTCCCGTCGATGACACTTGGCCAAGGCGTCCCCGAGTACATCGATCGACCAGTTGTGGAGATATTCAGCCCCGGGGTACACCAACCGGAACGCCAGCGGCATGAACATCCTCGGATCGGATTGGTACATATGTCGAATCGCCATGGTTTCGAGATCAGTCATTGGATGCATCCTCCCTGTCGGTCTGTTGGTCGTCATCAGCTTCACCAAACTCACTGAGCAACTGGATAAACGCCGCACGGTCAGCCGCGTCCGGTTCGAATCCTGTGATGGTCTTGTGCTCGGTGATGTACGGCATGAGTATCTTGAGTGCACGCTTATCACCTTTTAGCGCATCGTGCACAAGCGTCTTGATGATCAGCTCGCGTTTGGGCAACCGCACCTGCTTCCCATTCTCACTGATCGAGACCTCTTTACTCAGTTCGATATCCAGCAGCTTCTCGAACTCCTTGATCTTCTTTGGGCGACCCTTGGGGTTTCCCGATTGTCCCGTCTTCCAGCGGGTGTGTTGCGGCGGCTTCCCGTAGCCGACTTCGTATTCATTCTGATCAGCCATGGCTCACCTCCTCTTGCTTGCGGGATTCAGCAAGCTCGTCATAGGTTTTTCCATTTGATGCATGCAATGCTTGCATATCAGTCCATTGCTGCCACCGTTGGATCGCGACATCTACATACCGAGGGGACAGGTCGATGCCTGCGCACACACGCTTGGCTTTCTCGCATGCGATCAGTGTGGAGCCACTGCCGAGGAATGGGTCGAGCACAATCTCGCCCCGTCTTGAACAATCCAGGATCGCGTCCTCGATCATCCGGACCGGTTTGATTGTGGGATGAAGGCTCAGCGCATCACGCTCAGGATCGCCATCCTCTGGACTCAACCCCCGGACCGAGGGATAGGACCACACATTGCTACGTGTGCGTCCGTGCTCGCCGAGACCGAAGTGGTTTTGGTGTTTTGCATAACCATGCTTAAACACGAACACCAACTCATGCTGGCTGCGATAGAACGTGCCCATTCCCGGTCGGTCCTTGACCCATACACACAGGTTTTTGAGCTCGTTGTAGTGTCGATTGCCAGCAGTGAGCATCTCGGTCATGTGCCGCCAGTCCATGCACAGGTAGTGGATCGAGCCCTGCTCGCTGACCGAGCGCAGACGCTCCATCACGCTACCTAAAAACTCCGTAAACTCTGCAGCACTCATCTCTCCCGATCCCATGGCAAAGTCGCCGTGCTCGTCGGCACACACCTGACCGATCGACTTGGCGGCTAGGTTATACGGGGGATCCGTGAAGATCATTGAGGCTTGTTGATCTTCGAGCAAGCGGGCATACAAGTGCGGATCGGTCGAATCGCCGCACAGGATACGGTGCTGGCCGAGTTGCCAGAAATCACCCGGGCGGGTGACGGGGTCGATTGAGCCGGGATCTGGAAGTTCATCTGAACCATCGTCCTCACATTCATCAACTTCATCGAGTGCCAGTACGCGCTGCTCGATCTCGCCGTAGTCGAACCCGATGGACTCGATCTCGAAGTCGAGATCGAGCTCAGAGAGCACCTTGAGGTGCTCGCCCAGCAGCTGGTCATCCCATGTGCTGAGCTCCGAGAGCCGGTTGTCGGCGATCATCAGGGCCCGGATCTGCTCATCGCTCAGATCGGTCACGCGGACCGAGGGGACATGGGTCATCCCGATGAGCTTGCAGGCCTTGAGCCGGGCGTGCCCGCAGACCAATCTCGTTTGCTGATCTACGATCACCGGCATCCGGAAACCGAACGCCTTGATACTCTCGCCGATCTGGCGGATCTGTTTCTTGCTGTGGGCTCGGGGATTCTCGGGGTGTGGCTGGATGGTGGTAATGTCGATGAATTCGATTTGAAGTTCTGTATTCATCAATGGCTCCTTTGCCAGTGCAGCATTTGCATGCATACGGGAGTTGGTTACTGGGCATCCATGAGAGTGCAGGATGAGCGCACGGATACCGTGCCCGCTGAGCGGGTTAGAAAACAAACAGTTGTGCGGGTGCCTGTACCCCAAGCATCTGACCCATGCCAGTGCCCTGCCGATCAACCCATGCTGACCGGTGTGGGGTTGCCGGGACCTTTACCCGGCGGCGGTGGGCTGGCCATGCAGCCCACCGTGACTTGAGGATTCACCCCTCCAGCAGTGACAACACCCATGTGCTGTCATTTCTGGTGGCGTAATACTCCATCAAATTATATACATGAGGCCCGGATTTCGTTTCTACACTGGTATACAAGCATGAAACGGACTTTGATAAAAACGGTCAAATTCAGCCTGAGGGATATTGAGGACTTCGCAATCCCATCAAAATCGCATGCTCAGCTAATTCGTATCAGTGGCTCACATATGAGCTTGATCAGAGCAATCTTCAATGGATGTGCCCATCGCTGAGAGGACGGTCTCGATCAGCTCTCGATCATGGACCCTGCACGCGGTGCTCCGGTAGGGTGAGGCTTTGATGGCATCTGCCCGATCGAGTGATCTGATCCATCGGATTCCTACATACATTTCAGCCTGGGTCTTGGGGTTGTCCCGGTGCTGGATCGGGAGCTTGTCGAGCGATTTGCCCTCCGATTCCACGATGAGATCCCTGATTGCAGTGGGGGGTGTGATCACAGTGCCAACCCCGACATAGCCGTGCCCCTTGAGATAGGCGAGGACCGGCTTGCCGATCTGGAGGCGGTCGAGTTGCTCAATGCTCTTGCCGCCGGCAGAGATGTATCCGTACTTCCGGCAGTCGTCCCAAGAGCGGTGATTGTCGGATCCGCTGTGCTCGCCGACATTGACAAACGCGAAGCCGGTTTCGGATCGACCGTGCTTGCGGGCAGCCTTGCGTTCGCTGATCTTCTCTCGTTCTTTGACCTGATACTCCTCCGCCGAAGGGACCGGGATGATCTGAGAGACATTGACAATCAGTTCGTCACGGTACTTGTGTAGTGCCAACTGGACACACCGGACATCGATGCCCTGTTCACCAAGCCAGATGGCCGATGAGGTCACTTCCGATGAAAAGTCCGCTGAACCAAGGATAATCTTGACCTCGTTGGCAAACTCGTCTTCATCGGGTTGCGGCCAGTTGAGGAAGTCGAGGATCCGTTGCTCGGCTTGAATAGGATCGAGATCGTTCTCGCTGAGGTATCTGGCGTGGGCACGCACGGCTCGATCGAAGGTCATGTTCGAGACCATAGATCGGA
>WUAJ01000074.1 GCA_009827215.1 Phycisphaeraceae bacterium | reverse complement strand
AAATTACAGGCGGCAAGTTCGACGTGATCATCACCGACCTCCGCATGCCTGAGAGCGCGGGAGTCCACGGCGTCAACGACGACGGATCCAACGCCGGGATGAAGGTCCTCGAATTCGCGTCAGAGCATCAGCCGGACGCCGAGACGATCATGGTCACCGCACACGGCGACGTCCCGACAGCACGCGATGCGTTCAAGCACGGCGCGTTCGATTTTGTGGAAAAGCCGCTGGACCTGGTCGTGCTGCGATCGGTCGTCCAGCGCGCCGCGGAGCAAGCGGTGCTGCGGAGCGAGTCCGACGAGCTCAAGGACCTCGTCCAGCACGAGGGATTCGAGGGCATCATCGCGGGCGCCGAGTCGATGCGGAAGATCATCGAAACAGTCCGGACCGTCGCGAGGTCCAACATCGCGGTCCTCGTCACCGGAGAGAGCGGCACGGGCAAGGAACTCATCGCCCAGTCTGTGCACAGGAACTCATCACGCAAGGACAAGAAGTTCAAATCGATGAACTGCGCCGGACAAGCGGAGAACCTGCTCGAAGACGAGCTCTTCGGACACGTCCGCGGCGCGTTTACCGGCGCGGAGAAGGACCGCGAGGGGGTCTTCGAATACGCCAACGGAGGGACGCTGTTCCTTGACGAGATCGGGGACATGCCGCTGACGATGCAAGCGAAGCTCCTGCGTGTGCTCGAATCCGGAGAAGTTGTTCGTCTTGGTTCCAATGAGCTCCGCAAAGTCGATGTCCGATTGGTCAGCGCGACCAACAAGGACCTTCAAGCGATGATCAAAGAGGGGACCTTCCGCGAAGACCTCTACTTCCGCATCAAAGGCACGATGGTGCATCTCCCAGCACTGCGAGATCGTCGAGAGGATATCCCTCGCATCGTGCGCCATGCCGTGAGCAAGTTCTCGCATGAACTCAATCCTGGATCATCAGTCCCAGATGTTTCCGATGCCGCGATGCTGCGGCTCACAGCATACGACTGGCCGGGGAATGTGCGTCAGCTGCTCAATGTCGTCCAGAACATGGTCGTGATGAGCAGTGGATCCGACAGCAAAGCCATTGGTCCTGAGCAAGTCCCAGACGAGGTCCGCGAGTCCGAATCAGGTGGGACTTCCGAGTCG
Organism: Phycisphaeraceae bacterium; assembly: GCA_009827215.1. Taxonomy (GTDB): domain Bacteria; phylum Planctomycetota; class Phycisphaerae; order Phycisphaerales; family UBA1924; genus UBA1924. The sequence continues at coordinate 8,667 of WUAJ01000074.1, read as the reverse complement.
TATTCGATCGGTTCACTTGCCGGGACAAGTCTCGAGCAGCTCGAGCGCCAAGCGATCCGCGAAACGCTCAAACTGACAGGCGGTAATCGCGAGCAAGCCGCGAAGATGCTGGGGATCGGTGAGCGCACGCTTTACCGAAAGCTCAACGAATATGGGCTCCGATAATCTTCATCATTTGGGTAGAGCAACCCATATCGTGTACAAATGAATAGTCCGAAAATCCCTTAGGGTGATTTTCCTATCTTTCTGCGTTCCATCACTCATCTTCTCTTTCATTTCCACCGATTTAAGGGGGGATTGCGATCCGATGTGATTGAGGGGGATCGCTTCGTGGAAAAGGGAACTGTGAGTATGAGCAACGAACTTCTCAACGACATCTTGAACTGTCCATCACTGCCTTCGCTACCAGCAGTAGCCGCGAAACTGATTGAACTGACCGGCGATCCTGATGTTCAGATCAGCGAGATCGCAAAGACGGTCCAGCAGGACCAAGCTCTCGCGGGCAAAGTGCTCAAGACAGTGAACTCCAGTTTCTACGGCCTCCCAAACAAGTGCGGCTCAATCGATCGCGCGATGGGATACCTCGGACTCAACACAGTAAAGTCCCTTGTGCTTGGATTCTCCCTCGTTGAAACCACTTCCTCAGTTGATGACGACGGATTCGATATGGTCGCTCATTGGCGACGCACACTGATGGGAGCGACCGCAGCTCGATTGATCGCGGATCAGTTCAAGCTCTCTGACAAAGACGAAGTCTTCACGGCTGGTCTGTTCCAAGACATGGGCATGCTCGCGATCTTCACCGCGATGAAGCAACGATACACAGAAGTCATATCAGACATCGACCATGGTCAGATATGCGAAGTCGAACGAGATGAGTTCGGATTCACGCATGCACAAGTCGGAGCGGAACTCGCTCGGAAGTGGCAGCTCCCAAAGAGCATCGCTGATGCGATCGAGCATCACCATACTCCAGATGCGATGGACGCTGACGATTTAGAGATGGTCAGAGCGGTCGCGCTTGGTACACAGGTCGCCGAGGCGCTCAGCGTGGACACTCCGAAATCCTCGATGCGGAAAATCGAGGGACAAGTGGCATCCTGGTTCCCGAAACGCAACTTTGACATCGCAGAACTGCTCCATGAAGTTAATCAGTCTGCGAAAGAACTCGCTTCGCTCTTTAATACAGAAATCGGTGACCTGAAGGATGTTCACAACCTGATGGCGCAGGCGCAAGAACGAGGGCTCGAGCACCAGATCAGCATGCAGCGACAGACCGAATCGCTCGAACGAGAGGCGGTCACCGACGGACTGACCGGAATCCCGAATCGCAAAGAGTTTGACAAAACCATCGATGCAGCGTTCAACCAATACAAAGCATCGGGGACCGAGTTTGCAGTCTTGTTCTTCGATGCTGATCGATTCAAATCCGTCAATGACACGCACGGCCACGCTGTCGGAGATGCGGTCCTCGTAGAGCTTGCTCAACGAACGAAGAAAACTGTTGGAGAGGAAGGAGTCGTCTGCCGCTACGGAGGTGAGGAGTTTGGGGTTATTCTCCCTGGATACACTGTGTTGAACGCGGCTATGCTCGCGGAGCGTGTGCGGAGTGAGATCGCATCAACTCCGTTTGATATCCGTGATCTTGATGATGGTCCAGACGAACTCCCGGTGACTGTGAGTATTGGTGTTTCTGCGATTGATGCCGGACCAGCGGATCGAGTTGTGAAGAGTGATCAACTGGTCGTTGAAGCGGACGCTGGGGTGTATGCCGCCAAAGCCGCGGGACGGAACAATGTGCAGGTCTGGAGCCCGGATTCAGTGCCAGCTCAGACTGAAGCGAAACAACCAGTCGTGCATCCCGAGTTGCGTGTACCCGAAGGTTTCGAAAATAAGAAGCGCATCGTCTTGATCGAGGACGACTCACTCGCAGCGACGCTCTTGATTACACTGTTCAAACGACAAGCCGATGTTGAGGTCCGATGGTTTAAAACCGGTAAATCTGCGATGGAGTTCTTTACGGAATCTGTTGGAGAGAACCAGTTCCCGTGCGATGTCGTGGTTTGTGATTACAACATGCCTGAGTACTCAGGGGTCGATGTGTTCAATCGCTTCGAAAGCATCGGACTTAAAGGGATGATCCCGTTCTACCTGCTGACAGCGAATGAATCGATGGAACTCAAGAAACAGGTCAGTGATTTGGGTGTCACCGAACTGATCGGTAAGTCCAACTTCTCAAAGAACATCGGACAGTGGATCGGATACATCACCGCAGGTTCAACGCAAGCAGCTTGATGAAACTCACCAATCAAGCGTTCCTCGCCAAGCTTTGGTAAGTCGATCTACATCCACTGAGATCATCCCGCGATCATCTGACAGCGTTCCAGAGGAGTTCGTTTTGGCAACGATGCGTGCAGACGCACCTTCAGGAAGTGATCGCTGTATGTGATCGATCGAGGTGTCGGCTGAAATCTCCAAAACATATCCGCATGGTGATTCGTTAAATGCACTTAAGCCAAGATTCTGGTGATCCGGAAGCGTGATCGAAGCGCCGATCGGTTTCGACTCGCTGGATCCCGCGATCAGCATTTCTGCGATACTGCAGAGCAATCCGCCATCAGAGACATCGTGCGCTGCGAGCACTCGTCCGCTACGGACAAAATCAGCGACACTCCGAGCAATTTTGGCGCCCAGTTCAGGATTGAGTGTTGCTGTGCGATCTTGTTGAACTCCGAACAGCTGCTCGAAGGTGCTCCCTCCGAGTCCTCCTGGATTCTCGAGGCCCACATGAACGAGCACGGAATCGGCGCGCTTCACATCGCTGGTCACGGCATGTTCGAGCGAGGGAACAATCCCCATGCCGGTAATCAACAGTGTCGGAGGGATCTCGATGGTCCTCCCATCTTTGGTCGTGAACTGATTGTTGAGCGAGTCCTTCCCAGAGACAAACGGCGTCTTGTACGCTTTCGCGCCGTCGTAGCACGCGTGCGCCGCGCGGACGAGCGATCCCAGATTCTCCGGCTTCTTGCAACTCGGCCAGCAGAAGTTATCGAGGATCGCGATCCGATCAGGATCGGTTCCCACGCACACGAGGTTGCGCACGCACTCGTCGATCGCCGCGAGTGTCATCTGGTATGGATCGTCGCTGAGTCCTGTAGCAAGTCCGCATCCCACAGCGAGTCCTTGTCCAGTCCCTGGTACTGGTTCGACGACCGATGCATCTCCCGGACCAATCCCGCGCGGTCCGACCAATGGCTTGATGACTGTGTTCCCTTGAACCTCGTGGTCATACTGACGGATGATCCAGTGCTTGGAAGCGATGTTTGGATGCGCCAGCAGTTTGAGCAGTGCTTCGTTGAGATCTACATCGCCAGTCGGGAGCTCGTGAGGTGGTTCTTGGTGTGGTGCTGTCCACACAGCCGTTCGTGTGGGAGTGGGAATGCCGTCATGGAGGAACTCCATCGGGAGCCGTCCGACTTCTGTGCCGTGGAAGTTCAGGATGAGTTCAGCACCCGGCGTTCCGAAGTGTCCCAGATCCGCCATCTCCACATGTTCTTCCTCGCAGATTTGACGCAGTTGGGTGAGGTGTTTCTCAGGAACCGCGAGCACCATGCGTTCTTGCGCTTCTGAAATCCAAATCTCGTCGTAGGTCAAGCCGTTGTATTTGAGTGGGGCGCGATCGAGGTGCACATCAGCGCCGATCTTCTCGCCCATCTCCCCAACTGCCGACGAGAACCCTCCAGCACCACAATCCGTGATCGCACTAAACAGTGGTCCACCCTCGGCGTCCCGCGCTCGCATGATCGCATCGAGCGTGCGCTTTTCTTCGATCGCGTTCCCGATCTGCACCGCGTGGCTGAACTCGTCGGCGTGTGAGTCGGTCAGCTCGGCGCTGCTGAAGGTTGCGCCATGAATGCCGTCGCGTCCCGTGCGTCCTCCCAGCGCGATGATCCGATCTCCTTGCTGTGCGTCACCAGCGATCAAACCGCTCGGCATGATCCCGATACACCCACAAAACACAAGCGGATTCCCGATATAGCGCTGATCGAACGAAACCACACCGTTGATCGTGGGGATCCCCATCCGATTGCCGTAGTCGCGGACTCCGCCAACGACCTCTGTCAGGATCTGCTTGGGATGTAGACACCCAAAAGGGATGTCGGAGGTGGTGGGGGGCGCGACGCAAAAAACATCCGTGCTCGCGATGGGTTTGGCGGCGAGTCCCGTCCCCATGATGTCGCGGATGCACCCGCCGATCCCAGTTGCGGCACCGCCATACGGCTCAAGGGCGCTGGGGTGGTTGTGCGTCTCGACCTTGATGCAGACCGAGTGGTCATCATCAAACTTGATGATCCCAGCGTTGTCCACAAACACAGACTGTGTCCAGTCGAGTCCTTCATCGATCAGTTCAAATGTCGCCGCGGCGACCGTCGCTTTGAGGAGGTTGTGGATCGTGACCGAACCATCCTCATGGACCTCATGATGTGGTCGACTCGACCAGTCGATCCCATCAATTGCGGGACCGCTGTAATGGATCGTTGCTTTGAGGGTCTTGTGGACACAGTGCTCCGACCAAGTTTGTGCAAGAGTCTCGAGCTCGATGTCTGTTGGTTCGCGTCCGAGCTGCTGATACTCGTGCCGGATCGCTTGCATCTCGTGGAGATCAAGGAACAGGTGACCATCGCGCGAGAGGGTTTCAAGCTCGTGATCCTCGAGGTCTCGGATCGGGACATGCGTCAGATCAAACGCATGATCGTGACCCTTCGGGAGTTCGTCAGGGAAGTACGGCTCGGTGTGTACTCCAGATACCACAGGATTCGCGAGCACGCGCTGTGCGATATCCAACGCCGCGGACTGATCAAGTCCAAAGATCTCGTAGCGATATCCCGTTGAGACCTGCACCTCGACACCTGTAAGTGCTTTGATCGCCGCGGCCGTTGACTGAGCTGGAGGGTCCATCACACCTGGGAGCGGATGGACCTCGACGAGGGTGCCTGTTGCATCGGAAGTACCGTGGATGACCGTTTCGACAACTGGGTTGCAGAGCAGCTTCGTGACAATTTCATCGACCTGCTGATCGCTCAAATCACCCTCGATCAGGAAGATCCGAGCGCTGCTCGCACCCTCGATTTGAGTCCCAAGAACCTCCGCGCGATGCACAAACTCGCTGGCGCGAGGGTCGCCGGCGTGTTCTGTTGGGTGTATCTCGATGCGATGAAGTTTGCTCTGAACACTGTCGGCGATAGCGGATGCGTTGCTCATGAACGATCCTAGACCAAGACCTCCCAACAGGACTCGATTGGGTGGGTATGATCCGCGCGATGACCCAGACTTTCGCCACAGATTCTCAAAGCGATGCTCCCAAGAGCAAGGTTCACCTCTTCACCGATGGAGCGTGCTCCGGGAATCCCGGTCCAGGCGGGTGGGCATACCTCCTCGTCCACCCCAGAACAGGCAAACAACGCGAACAATCCGGCGGAGAACGCGACACCACCAACAATCGCATGGAACTCCAAGCGGTCATCGAGGGGCTGTCCGATCTCCAGATGCCAAGCTTCGTGGAGCTCTATTCCGACTCCCAATATGTACTCAAGGGGCTCGAGGAATGGATCGACGGCTGGAAACGACGAGGATGGAAGACTGCGGGAAAGAAGCCTGTAAAGAATGTTGATCTCTGGAAGAAGCTGGATGAACTCCGCAAGCTCCATGTCATCAGCTTCCATTGGGTGCGTGGTCATGACGGTCATCCAGAGAACGAGCGGGTCGATGAACTCGCTGTCCAAGCTCGTGAAGCGATCGCGTCCCGATAACTCAAGACAGTCCAGTGGAATCTGGTTATCGGTGCCCAAATCACTGATGGATCGGGGTGTATGGATTGGCAAACCTGCTGATTGCATGATTTGCCCGCACAGACGGCCCCGCTTTCCCATAGTCCATCCAAGCTCCGATCAACCACAACCCCCATCGGGTCGATGATTTGGGTGAAGACGCACGCGCGTGTTGTCTGTTTGCTCTGCTTATACCCCGGGAGAATCTGCCGTGGAACTCGATGCCATCCTCCGTCAAGCGCATGAAGCCGACGCCTCCGATGTTCACATCATCGCCGGCGAACCCCCGATGGTCCGCATCCACCAGGTGATGACCAAACTCAGCGAGACCGTGCTGAGTCAAGAGGTTGTCGGAGCGATGTTCGAGCGCATGAGCAACAAGCATGTGCGGACTGTGTTCGAAGAAGAGCGCGACGCGGACTTCTCGTACGAGGTTGAAGGGCTTGCTCGCTACCGTGTCAACGCACACATGCAGAAAGGCACCATCGGACTCGCGATGCGTGCGATCAAAACCAAAGTACCACCACTGGAAGCGCTCTCCCTCCCAGAGGTCATCGCTCGTCTGACCTACCTTCCACGCGGTCTCGTCCTCGTGACCGGTGACACCGGTTCGGGTAAGTCCACCACGCTCGCGGCGATGATCCAAGCAATGAACGAACGCTACTCAAAGCACATCATCACGCTGGAAGATCCGATCGAGTACATGTTCGAGTCTGATCAGTGTCTGATCGAGCAGCGTGAACTCGGGCGCGACATGATCAGCTTCGCATCCGGACTCAAGCACGCGCTTCGTCAGGACCCCGACATCATCCTCGTGGGTGAAATGCGTGACCTTGAGACCTCGTCGCTCGCGATCTCCGCAGCGGAAACAGGTCACCTGGTCCTCTCGACCCTGCACACTGTCAACGCATCGCAGACCGTGTCTCGTATCATCGATATGTACCCATCTGGTCAGCAGAACCAGATCCGCTCCATGCTCTCGACCACACTCCAAGCGGTCATCTCACAGACACTCTTCACACGATCGGATCGTCCGGGAATGGTTCCAGCGGTTGAAACGCTCCTCTGTACCCCAGCGGTGCGCAACCTGATCCGCGAGAACAAGATTTTCGAGATCCCCAACGTCATCGAGACCAGCCGTGCGATCGGGATGTGTTCGCTTGACTCGTCGATCGCGGAGCTCTACTTCAACGGCACGATCACCAAGGAAGACGCGATCGCACAAGCCGTGTACCCCGACAAGCTGGAGCGTCAGCTCGTTGCGTGATTGATCTGAAGATGTTCCAGACGGAGACTTTCAATGCCCAACTATAAATACCAGGTCAAAGGTTCAGACGGGAAGATCCGCACCGGTGTGCTGTCGGCAGACAGCGCGACATCCGCGGCGACTGTCCTGAGGAACCAAGGCGTCCATGTGATGTCTGTTGACCAAGCAAAAGAGGGCGTCGCTCAATCTGGTCTTCTCGCCTCACTCTCCAGTATGAACACCAAGAAACCCACACAGAAGAATGTGCTGGATTTCACTACACAGCTTGCCGTCATGATCCGAGCGGGGATCAACCTCCGCTCAGCACTCGACGGGATCGCTGATCAGACGGATCACAAAGCGTTCAAGAAGGTCATCATGGAACTCAAATCGGATGTCGAGTCCGGTAAGCAGTTCTCCGAGGCGCTCGTCAAGCATCCGAAGCTGTTCTCACCTCTGTACATCAACATGGTGCGTGCATCTGAAATGTCGGGTTCGTTCTCCGAGATGCTCGAGCGTATCGCGGGATACATCGCGCAGCAGATCGAGACTCGCAAGATGGTCATCGGCGCCTCGATCTATCCAGCGATCATTGGCGGCATGGCCGTCGCGGTGACCGTGTTCCTCCTGACGTTCGTGCTCCCGAAGTTCTACACCGTGTTTGAGGGTAAGGAAGATGTCCTGCCATGGGCGACCAACTTCCTCATGATGCTCTCGCAGACGCTGATCGCGCACTGGCCGTTCATCCTTGGTGGTCTCGCGGTCTGCGGCGGCGCGTTCTTCGGATTCTCCAAAACCGAGATCGGCGCGTTCTGGATCGACCGTACCAAACTGACCATCCCGGTCATGCGTGGCATGTTCCGTTCGTTGTACATCACACGCTCGCTCCAGACGATGGGTCAGCTCATCAACGCGGGTGTCCCGATGCTCGATACGCTCAGCATCACCGGAGACATCTCAGGGAACAAGCTCTTTGAGGGCATGTGGCGCAAGGTCTACGGCTCAGTGAAGCAGGGCCGCAAGATCGCAGAACCGCTGCACTCAACCTCGCTGCTCCCTAAGTCTGTTGTGCAGATGATCGGTGCGGGTGAGGAATCCGGTAAGCTCGGCGAGGTACTCGACGAGATATCGGTCTATTACGCGAAGCAGCTCAAGGACCACATCAAAGCGGTTACCGGAATGATTGAGCCCGTCATGATCATCATCATGGGTTCAATCGTCGGATTCATCGCGATGGCGATCATTCTCCCGATCTTCAAGATGAGCCAGATCGTTTCGTAAACGATGATTTCTGTAGTGACTCGCGTTGATGAGCGAGGGGGAGGTGCAGGAGCACACGATGTCTGAGCATCTATCCAACCAACAAATCCGCCGAAGAGCGCACTCAGCGCAAGGTTTCACGCTGATCGAGGCCGCGATGGCCACCATCATTATTGGTGTAGGTGTGCTCGCAATGGTTGATGCACAGTCCTCATTCATCACATCGAACTCATGGTCAACGCACGCCGCGAGCGGGACATACCTTGCGAATGAAATCCGCGAGCTGACGCGCAATCTGCCGAACCACGATCCAGTGGTTTGTCTCTACATCGA
>WUAJ01000073.1 GCA_009827215.1 Phycisphaeraceae bacterium | reverse complement strand
AGTTCATCAAGGACGATCAGGGAAGGCTCGCGAAAGCGGACGATGTGATCATCCTCGACAGCGCGATCGGTGGTCCTGATGAGTCTGATTCGGTCGCGGAAGCAAAGCCTGTCGTGAAGAAGAGGCGTGTGAGCAAGACGAGTAAGAAGAAGCGGACGAGCAAGAAGAAGTCATCATCCAAGAAGGCGGCCGCCGGGCTGTTCGGGGGATGAATCTTGATCGCAGAGACCCCTCATTCTGCATGGTGTGATTTTTGCAAGCATTCGAGCGTCCCCACTCAAGCTTGCGACGAGCTTTGGGATCTGCTTAACGCACTTTACCATGTACCCAACCGTGTGTATCACACTCTCGAACATGCATTCGAGTGCGTAAATACACTGCACTCAATTTCCGAAACTGAACCTCCAGTTGCTTGCGAACTGGCACTGTGGTTCCACGATGCCGTTTATATAGCGGGTGACACAGAGAACGAATCTAGGAGTGCGATTCATGCAGATACCGCAGGCCAGATCATGGGGCTGGACTCTCAAACTCGGGAAAACGCTGTTGCAGCAGTGCTTGCAACTCGTCATCACGAGACACCAGATCAACACATCGCACAGCTCGTCGTCGATGCCGATATGTCGATACTTGGTTCTGATGATGACCGCTACAACAAATACTCATCAGCCATTCGTCAAGAATGGGCACATGTAGACGACGAAACATACAAGCAGGGCCGGCACAGTTTTTTGAGTGGTTTACTCAAGCGGGAATTATTCTTAACTCCGGTCGCAAAACAGAAATTCAATGCTTTCGCACAGAAAAACATTCTGCGCGAACTGAAGAAACTTGAAAGCTAATCCATGGCAAAGAAAGTCACCAAAAAGAAAGTCGTCAAGAAGAAGGTTACCAAGAAAAAAGTAGCCAAGAAGACGACCAAGAAGACCGCGAAGAAAGCTCTGGCCAAATCCTCCGTCGCTCGCACCAACAAAGCGGGCAAGCGGGATCAGGAGACCTCCGTCAAGCTCAGCGCGATGGCGCAGAGCATCGTCACGGCGGTGCACGCGGACAAAGAACCCGAGATGGATGTCCCGATCCGAGCCGCGTCCAACACGAACTGGAACGCGAAGAAGGGCATCCTCGAGATGGGCGACTCCGTCGGGACGCGGCAGCTCTTCAACCTCGGACAAGCTCGCAAGTTCATGCAGACGCTCCTGCACGGCAAGTCCGTCGATGAACTCCTCCAAGCGGACAAGACGCTCTCGCTTCGTGGGATGTTCTACAAGTCGCTCCACACGATCGAGGGGACCAAAGAGAAGACCTTCGACGACCAGACCGAATCCGACGGCATCCTCGAAGACCTCGAGGTCTCGCTCGGTTCGCTGCGCGAAGAACTCCATATCTTTGCGAAGAAGCGTGGGACGATGGTCGGGAACATCACGGTTGTGGACAACGGCGACGAGATCAACTGCAGAAAGATGGGGTCCGGCGGATACGCGATCCCGAGTATCTGCGAGCCAGAGGTCATCCAGTTCAAGGATGTGAAAGCGAAGTTCATACTCCATGTCGAGAAAGACACGGTCTGGCAACGCTTCAACGAGGACCGCTTCTGGGAAAAACACAATTGCATCCTCACCGAAGGATCCGGACAGCCCACACGCGGCGTGCGGCGCATGCTCCATCGTCTCAACAAAGAACACGGGCTCCCGGTGTACTGCCTGCTCGATTGTGACCCTTGGGGGCACTACATCTACAGCGTGATCAAGCAGGGATCGATCTCTCTCGCGTTCGAGTCCTCGCGTCTCGCGATCCCCGAAGCGAAGTACCTCGGGATCCGCTCGATCGATTTCGAACGCTGTGACCTGAGCGATGATGTCAAGATCTCGCTCAACGATCGCGACATAAAACGCGCCAAACAGATCGCGGCGTACCCATGGTTCGAGAAGAACAAACAGTGGCAGAAGGAGATCAAGAAAATGCTCTCCAACGGCTTCAAGATGGAAGTGGAATCCCTGATCACCAAAGACATCAGCTATGTCACTGAGGAGTATGTGCCGGCACGGCTCAAAGCGAAGGATTGGCTTGGATAACCCCTCTGTGAATGCGCATAGCGAATCTGCGTCACGAAGTGATGCTTGATCGAATACAGTGCTGATATGCCGGATACCGATCGGGATCGCACAAATCAAACCACCATCGCAGTCACTGGACCAACCGGGTATGTGGGTGGTCGGCTTGTCCCGGTTCTGATCGATGAAGGATACCAAGTCCGCTGCATCGCGCGCGAGCCTCGGAAGCTAGACGATCGGACTTGGAGGAATCACGAACGGATTGATGTTGCGCAGAGCGACCTCTCTGACATAGGGGCGCTCGCTGAAGTACTCGAGGGCTGCGACTCAGCGTACTACCTCGTGCACTCGATGGAAGCGAGCGGGAAAGAATATGCGGATCGGGATCGGCAGCTCGCATCAAACTTCGCCCAAGCAGCACACGATGCTGGTGTCAAGCGGATCATCTATCTCGGCGGGCTCGGTGATGGCGACAGCTTGCTGAGCGAACATCTGCGATCGCGCCGGGAAGTTGAAGAGGTGCTCGCATCAACCGGAGTGCAGGTCACGATCTTTCGGGCCGCGATGATCATCGGATCGGGATCGGTGTCATTCGAGATCCTGCGATATCTCGTCGAACGATTGCCGATCATGATCACCCCATCGTGGGTCAAGACCGAATCGCAACCTATCGCGATCGCGGATGTGCTCCACTATCTTGTACGATGCTTGGAGGTTCCTGAAACTGCGGGGCAGGTTCTTGAGATCGGTGGCGCGGATATTGAGCCTTATCATGAGCTGATGCGCACGATGGCCGCGTCGCTGCATCTCCCCAAGCAGATCATTCTGCCTGTCCCAGTGCTCACTCCGAGACTGAGCTCCGGATGGATCAGTCTCGTCACTCCGGTGTCATACCGGATCGCAAGACCGCTTGCGGATGGCTTACGCAATCGCGTGGTGGTCACCAATGATTCGGCACAACGGTTAATGCCCCACCAACCGATGGGAGTTCGGGAAGCGATCGAGAAAGCACTCGTTCGCATCGAGAGTAACGATGTGCAGACACGATGGTCCGTCGCTGGTCCGATCCCTGGAGATCCAGATTGGGCCGGCGGGACAACCTACGAAGACCAACGCACGATCGATATTCAAGCATCATGCGAGCAAGTCTTCATAGCGATCTGCAGGATCGGTGGCGGACACGGCTGGTACGCCGCAGATCTGCTCTGGAAGTTGAGGGGATGGATGGACACCCTGGTCGGAGGACCAGGTCTGCGTCGTGGTCGCAGAGACCCAGATCGTGTTGAGTTCGGAGAGTCCCTCGACTTCTGGCGCGTGATTGGGATTGAACAGAATCGCTCACTCGCACTCCGCGCAGAAATGAAACTGCCGGGAGTAGCAACGCTCCAGTTTCAACTCGATCCTGGGCAGGACGAATCGAGTACATCCCCTTCAACTGCGATGACGATGACCGCACGCTTTCGACCAAAGGGCATCCTCGGCATCCTGTACTGGTATTGCGTGCTCCCATTCCACGGCATTGTGTTTCGAGGGATGCTTAGAGGGATCAAGAGAACAGCGGAGTCTGAATCCACAAACTCTTAACCGCTTATCACCATGCTCTATAGCGACTTACGGGATTAACCCGCCACAAACACATATTGAACCATGTTTCCTGTAGTATGGAGAAAACCACCTAGTTGGGTGGTCATTCATCGCTACACCATTCCGTGTAGCTCAGACTCGAGGGAGCATACCCATGAACAGAAAGTTATTCGCAACCGTCGCCGCAGCTGCGTTCACAGCCCCAGCTGTTGCTGGTGGTCCGAGTGCAGGCATCGCACTCTTTGATGAGATGATTCCATTCTTCGGACCAGGAATCACAGACTTCTCGACTCCAGGCATCGGGGATTTCTATGCCGATATGGGGCTGACGATATCGAGCAACGAAACACTTTGGCTCGGCAATGGTGTCTCTCAAGGTGATGCTGGCAACTTTGATATCGAAGGAACGAACGGACCAGCATTCCTATCACTGTGGGCCACCGACCCAGGCGGAACGGTCACCTTTACATTTGATGGTCCTGTCAACTTCCTGGTTGACCTGATCCACACTTCCATTGCAGGAACGGCTGATGTCGTTTGCACCGTGACGACACTGCGAGACGGCTTAATCGTTGATCATGAGATCATCCAGATTGCACATGTGCCGGGAGATCCCGATGGAATCCCATTCTTCCGTCAGTGGAACAATGCGGACACCTTCCATTTCCAGCTCGCTCCAACCTCAAAGCGTGTGCTCGCGTTCGATTACATCGAGTGGCAACACCTGACATGTGGCATCGCTGATCTCAACAACGATGGAAGACTGAACTTCCTGGATGTCAGTGCATACCTCGCAGAGTATGGCAACGGCTGCAACTAACTCATTGATTGAGTCATTCGAACACGATTTAGCGTCCTTAGGGACGCTTTTTTGTTTGTCAGCGCACCCTAGACAAATCGTCAGTTTTATTGGTTTTCATCATTTTATCGGTCATATTGAAACACCAAATGTATGAGTATGCCTTTGGTGAAAGGGACACGCATAGCAGTATGCGATGATGGCATGAAAGGATCCAGTTGATGAAATCTGCATTACTTCTCCTGACTGTTGGAGCTTGCGTCCAAGTTGCTCAAGCAGGAGTCACTCAAGATGTGTTGGTAGACTTTGATGATCAGTTAGGCGGTATTCCACCGATTGAAACGGACGGTCAGTTTAGTGAGCATGTTTCGTTTGGCACCGACGACAACAACATACTGATGATCTTTGAGGGAGCTGGATTCGTTGGTGGATCTAGCCCGAACATGCTCACCGCTGGTATCTCCACAACTACAGACACATTCAATGGCGATATCTACATGGATTTCACTGTAGCCGCGAATAACCTGTCCTTTGACATCCTTGCGGACAACAGCTCAGGCGTCATCGCGATGCTTGGCATTTTCCACTCTGGAGGGTTCACAGAGCTGAATGTGACTGGTAACGGCAACTTCACCGATCCTATCGAGATCGACCTGTCGGCATACTCCGATGTGAACAGCGTCGAGTTGTTTGCGATCTCTGATGAGTTTGGTCTCGGAATTGATAATCTTGCATTCACAGTGCCGGTACCGACGCCATCGACATTCGCGATTATTGGTCTCTCAGGACTGTTGGCATCGCGCCGTTGCCGATAATCATAGTCTGCTGCCTGTTTGTCGCAGATTGCTGGAAACCACCGCCCACTATGAGCCCCGAGCACGCCATGATTGCTCGGGGCTTTCTTTTTTTGATCCTGTATCAGCGACTCCTTATCGCTTTCACAGTTTTGCCTAATCAATACAACCCCACTCAGCAGGGCCTTGGACTTCGGATACAGATGGACTTTGTGTAGGTGTCTTGTATCTTCGTCGTGCGGCGTGATCCGTACCCACGCCATAGTTGGACTCTCATAGCTCGCAACAAGACGAGAAGGACATCGTTATGAAGAACGCACAAATCAAAGCAGCAATGATTGCATGCGCTGGCGTAATCGCATCGAGCGCATCAGCAGATATCTATCACTGGGACTGGTCCGCAGATACCGATGGCACATCGGGTTTGAACATGCGCGGCGGAACATTCGAGTCCATCCACGCAGAGTTCAATACAGACACCAATCGCTTCGTTTGGCAGGTCTTGTTCTCAGACCAGATCACCGACGGCTACACACTCGCTGTGAACAATGGCCCAAACCCAAAGGGGCACGCGGGTGAACTCGCACTGATCTACTTCGACGCAACGGGACCTGAAGCTCGTGTCTCTGCGTATGCGTACAACGGCCAAAATACCCTACTCACTTACCGTGACGGCTCACCACAAGCTGGGGAGCAAACCCCCGACCAAATTTTCGATTACAACCATTCATCCATCATTGAAGCGTCTGTCAACGACTTTGACGGCAAGCGGATGATGACCCTCGAACTGGATGCAACCTACATCAATGGTCACAATCCAGCATATCCTGGACCAGAAGGTCCAGGCGAATGGACCGGCATCGGCTTTGAAGAGCAGCTCGGACTCTGGATGCATCCGCTCAAGAATCTCTCCACCTCGTACAACAACGAGAATGGACTTTCCCAATGGAGCGGTCAACAGGGCTGGTTCGACGGCGCTGGGTATGACACCACCACTGTCCCGGCTCCAGGCGCACTCGCACTCCTCGGGATGGGCGGATTGATCTCATACCGCCGCAATCGCAAATAAACGAATGCTCACAACCAAAACTCTCACTCCACGCCCCGTGCTCTCACGGGGTTTTTTCATACGGCAGCATCTTCAAGCTTCTCGGACAAGGTGCCAATAAAACCGCGATAACTGCTTGCAATCCCTCGATCCTGATGTATTCCTTGTCATATCCGCCAATCTCGTAGGCGGTTTGAACTCGAATTCGTTTAGAGGGACCATCATGAACATCAAAGCAACACTACTAGCGATTTCTGTTATCGCTGCATCCACGCAGGCACGCGTGATCCATGAGGATTTTCGCGATATGGCTGGGGGACCAGCCTTTGACCCAGAACTGACCTTTGATTTTGGCACAGATACCGATTTCACCGGCGGCGGGGACACCAACGACCTCTTCGCAGGCGCACTCTGGCTTTACTCAGACCTCGTCACAGTTTCCGTCAACTCACTCGCTCCAGACGAGTACATCGAGTCTGTCGAAGTCTCCTGGACCGATTTCTGTGGGATCGGCTGCACAATCATTCAAGCTGTAGGAGCTACAACAGATCTTGCTCTGGCAAACACGGTGGTGAGTTCGACCGAGACCCGCAGTATCAGCAGCATGGATCTCGGCGAAAACATCGAGTTCTTCCGCCTTTCTTCCTTCGAAGGCCGGATGAACAAGCTCACCATCAACATCGTCCCGTCCCCATCCGCACTCGGCATGCTCGGACTCGGCGGTCTTGTGATCGCTCGTCGCCGACGCTAAACGGCATTCATAACACAACTCTCTTGCATACATCCGCACTGTCGCAGTCTCGTACGCACAGTGCGGATTCATTTTTGGATCAATTTTCGCAGTCTGAACACATCTTTCATGGTCTGCGCAAAGATCGCGTCCAATCATTGTGTTCGGGGTATTTCACGCACAGATCCGCTTATATGGAACCAGTTATGTCTAAGCTGTTCGACATCGCCGCCATCATTCTCATCACCGCGCCTGCCACCTTTGTTCAAGCAGGGGTATCTGATGTAGAGAGATCCAATTCACCAGCTGTTCACAGACTCTGTATCTTGGATGATGCATCTTCTAGGGGCGAATCAGTTCAGTTTGAGAACTACACAGACACACCTGACTTTAATGTGGTTCACAGCGAAGTGCTTTTCCAGCAACAGCCCGACACTGACGAACTCCGATCTATTACGATTGTGAACTCCATGCCTCAGCTACTTGAACAGCCCCAATCAAAGCCCTCCGCTTTCATGTATCTCATCAACTTCTAGCCGCATCACAACCTGCACAAACCGGACAATCACTACCACTTTCCATGAACCTTTGCTGGGTTGACCCAATCTTGTTTTGGATACTTGATCCATGCAAGGTATCCGACCATCCAGTTCGTCGCTGTTGACCATCGGTTTGCAGGGGATCACTCGAAGCAATCGTATGTTCACCCAATCCGCTGAGCGCCTTGCGACGGGGATTCGTATCAATCGCGGATCAGATGATCCCGCTGGTTTAATCGCATCTGAACACCTGACGGCGGATCTCTCCAACTTGCGATCGCAGATCGGTTCATTAGAACGCGAGAATCTGAGTCTGAACATCGAAGCAGCAGACGCATCAATCGAGCGTCAAGCGGAGATTGGTACGCAACAGCGGAGCAACGAAGCGCGGATCCGTGCGATGGAGGAGCAGTCCATCAACACCGCCGCAGCTCGTTCTCAGATCCGTGATACCGATTACGCGGAAGAAATCTCCAACTCCATCCGCGCCTCGGTCCTGAGCAAAGCATCCATGCGTGTGATGGTGATCGGACAAGAACAGAGCAAACGATCGATCGATCTGCTTGGATAACTCAGCTTGGGTATCGTTTCTTGATTGTGCTCACGCTATGACGGATGAGTTTCTTGAGTGTTGGGATATGCACATCGTCCAGTGATTTGATGTAGAGACATCCTTTGCCCGTCTTGTACTTCCCCAGTGATTCCATGAGTTCGGGTTTGTCTTCAAATCCAGCGAGTATGTATACCGAGAGGGCGCTCGCGCGAGGCGAGAACCCTACCAAGCACATGTCCCCCTCACGCCCACTCTCATAGACATAGTGGTAGCTCCCGAACCCCACGATCGAAGGCCCCCACATCTTTGGTTCTTCTTTGGTGATCGAAGACATGATCTCGATGAGTGTCTGACAATCGTCGCCGTACTTCGATGGCGCTTTCTTGAGGAACGCGTCGACCGATTTGGTGTTCGCTACGGTTTTGTTTACTGATGGTTTCTTTGCTGCTTTCTTGGCCGTCTTCTTTGATGCCTTCTTGGTGGTTGCTTTGGTCGATTTCTTCGTAGTTTTCTTCGTTGATTTCTTGGTTGTTCTTTTCTTCGAGACTTTCTTTGCCATAGCTCGTTCCTCTGAAAACGAAAGACCCCCGCGAATCCGATCGCGGGGGTCGATGATTCAAACATACTGTACCAGAATCTTAGTCTTCGAGCATCCCGAGCTGCCACATCATGAACATGCGTTGATCCGCGACATCACGGATCCGCAGTTCCAGCGGTTTCCCACCGCCGTGACCTGAATCACGATCAACCCAGAGCAGGATCGGCTCTTCTTCCTGATCAGAACCGGTTGCGTTCTGCATCAAAGCCGCCATCTTCCGAGCATGGAGCGGGTGAACACGCGTGTCGTTCTCGCCGGCGGTGAACAGAACCGCTGGGTACTTAGTGCCGGGTTTCACATTGTGGTACGGCGAGTACTTCTTGATGAACTCGTAGTGATCTGGATTCTCAGCAGTGCCGTATTCAGGGACCCAGTATCGCGCCATCAGGAAGTTCTGGTAGCGAACCATGTCCAGCAGGGGCACAGCGCTGATCGCGGCACTGAAGAGATCTGGTCGCTGCACGACTGTTGCTCCAGTGAGCAGACCACCATTTGAACCTCCGGCGATACCGAGCTTGCTGGGATTGGTGTATCCATTTTCCACAAGCCACTCTCCGGCAGCGATGAAGTCGTCGAATACATTCTGCTTATGCTCTAGCATCCCCGCTTCATGCCACGCGTTGCCGTACTCACCACCGCCGCGGAGGTTTGCGACCGCGTAGACACCGCCGTTCTCATACCACGGGAACATTGTCGATGAGAAGTACGGTGTCATCGAGATATCAAACCCGCCGTAGCCGTAGAGGATGGTTGGGTTGTTGCCGTCGAGGGAAAGCCCCTTCTTGTGAACGATGAACATCGAGACCGGCGTGCCGTCTTTGGAATCATACCAAACCTGTTTCACTTCGATCTTTGATGGATCGACTGGAACATCTGGACGCGCCCAGAGATCGCGCTCGCCGGTTGCGAGATCAACGCGATAGATCGAGCGAGGCATGTTGTAGCTCGAGAAGCTCAGGAATGCTTCTGTCCGATCGTCACTCGTTGCGAGTCCACCTGAACCAATTCCTGGGAGTTCAAGATCACCCTTTGAGTTGCCGTTATAGTCGAACATCGCGATTCGGGTCTTCGCGGAATCAA